>JANOGJ010000598.1:0-4151 GCA_031405995.1 Acidobacteriota bacterium | reverse complement strand
CCGCGACCGGCGCCTGCACGGTCTGGGTGACTTCCGCGCCCTTAATGTCGCGTTCGGAGAGCGGTCGCACGTCGCAGAACGTCAGTGTGAGGTCGAACGGCGTGTGCGCCACGGCGCAGAAGTTCGCGTACTCGCGTCGCGCTCGCCCGGAATCCGGGGAATCCTCGGGGACGATGGTGAAATTGATCTGCTTGGACATGACTTAGTATTTTCGCATGACGCCGACGACAACGCCCTGGAGTTGCACGTGCGCCGGGTCGAAGAGCATCGGCTGCATGGCGGCGTTGGCGGGCTGAAGGCGAATGCGGCCGTTCTCACGATAGAACTTCTTCAGCGTGACGTCGGTGCCGCCGATGAGCGCGATGACCATCTCGCCGTTGTCGGCGGTCTTGCGGTCCTCGACGATGACGAAGTCGCCGTCGCGAATCTGTTCGTCGATCATGGAATCGCCGCGGACGCGCAGGACGTAGGAGTCGCGCTTGCCGACGAGGTCCTCAGGCACGGCGATGGTCTCGTTCGACGCGACGGCCTCGATGGGCATGCCGGCAGCGACGAAGCCGAGCAGCGGCAGCTCGATCGCGCGCTGGCCCGTGCGCGCCGTGAGGAGCTCGACCGAGCGGCTCCGGTTCCACGAGCGGCGGATGCAGCCCTTCTCCTGGAGGTTCGTCAGGTGTTTGTGGACGGTGGCGAGCGACGACAGGCTGAAGCGGCGCCCGATCTCCTCGAGGCTGGGCGCGTAGCCGTGCTGCTGGATGAACTCCTGCAGATAGTCGAGAATCTCTCGTTGGCGCTTGGTCAGTGGCTGCACGCGGCCGCTCCTCGCTGGTCGGGAAACCGGGGCGAAAGTTCGGTGCGACTATACGCAAAGAAAAGGCGAAAATCAAGGATCCTGTGACGCAACTCGACCTGACGCTCAACCTCGACCTCCCAGCCTCCCAGTCGAAACCCTTCGACGTCGTGGGTGTCGGCGAGAACAGCCTCGACTTCGTGACCGTGACGGAGAACTGGCCGGTCGCGGACACGAAGGCGGCCCTCCGCGAGTTGGCCATCACGCCCGGCGGCCAGGTGGCGACCGCGCTGGTGGCCTGCGCCCGGCTGGGGTGGCGCGCGCGCTACGTCGGCGCGTTTGGCGACGACGACTGGGGAAGGCAGGTGCAGGGCGCGCTCGCGGCGGAGGGCGTGGAAGTCACCGCCTTCTGCCGCATCGGTGTGCGCAACCGCGTCGCCGTTGTGATCGTTGACGAGACGGGCCGGCGCGCGATCCTGGAGCGGCGCGATCCCAGGCTGGACCTGGCCGACGACGAGGTGGCCGGCCACGTGTCGCAGTCCGCCCGAATCCTGCTGGTTGACGCGACCGACGTGCCCGCGGCGACACGGGCCGCGCGCGCCGCCCGCGCCGGCGGCGTGCCGGTTATTCTGGACGTCGAGCGGCGCGTCAGTGGATTGGACGATCTGCTCTCGACGTCCGATGTCATCATTGCGCCGGGCCGATTCGTGTCCGACGAGACCGGCGAGGCCTCGATCAGCGAGGGGCTCGCCGCGCTCGAGCGCCGGTTCGGGCCCGCGCTGATCGTCGCCACTCTTGGGCCCGAAGGGTCGCTTGCCCTGTGCTGCGGCGTCGAGATCGCCACGCCCGCGGCCGCGGTGAGCGTGGTCGATACAACTGGCGCGGGGGACGCGTTTCGGGGCGGATTCGCCGCCGGGTGGCTGCGGATGGGCGTCGGTGCCCGAGTGGAGGCTCTCCTGGAGTATGCCAACGCGGTGGCGGCCCTCAATTGCCGGGCGGTCGGGGCCCAAACGGCCTTGCCGACAGGACCCGAATTGGACCGTTTCCTCGGTATGTAACGGGGGCCCGGCCGGTGGGGTCTAAGCCATATGAACGCCATGAGGGTCGGAGCAGACTCGGCCATCGTGTTCGGCTGGAAGCCGGCAAGGACGTGGGACGTCCATATGACGCGGCCTGAGGGCCAATCCGGCGCGGATCAGGCGGCGGACCTGGCCGACGCGGACGACCGCACGCTCGTGCAGGCGTTCCTGGCCGGACGCCGCGAGGCGTTCGACGTCATCGTGCGGCGGCATCAGCGTCCGGTGTACCAGCTCTGCTATCGCTTCGTGAACAACCACGAAGACGCGTCCGACCTTGCGCAGGATGTCTTCGTGCGGGCGTTCAAGGGCCTGAGGAACTTCAAGGGCGACTCGTCGCTCGCGACGTGGCTCTACCGGGTGGGTGTGAACGCGTGCCTCAACCGGCGGGCGATGCGGCAGATGCCGACCGAACCGATCGACGCCGAGCCCCGCGTGGACGCGTCGATCGACGATCCGCTGACGCAGGTCATGCGCGGCGAAAAGGCGGCGACCGTCAGGATGGCGATCGCCAAGCTGCCGCCGAAGCAGCGCGCGACGCTCGTGCTTCGCGTCTATCAGGAGCTTTCGCACGAGGAGATCGCGCGGGTGCTCGGCGGCACCGTCGGCGCCGCGAAAGCCAACTTCTTTCACGCGCTTGGCAATCTCAAGCGCCTTTTGGAATCGTCATGAGCACCCATCTGGCCCCCCAGCGCTTCATTGAAGCGATCGACGCGAGCGACGGCACCGCCCTCGCACCCGCGGAGGAACAACACCTCCGCGAGTGCGCGGCGTGTCGCGGCGAGGTCGACGCGCTGCGCGGCGTGCTTCGCGCGGTCGAGGCCACGCCGGCGGTGGATCCGTCGCCGCTCTTCTGGGAGCACTTCGGCGATCGCGTTCGGCGCGCGACCGCGGCGATGCCCGTCCGGCCGGCGTGGTGGGAGACGTGGCTTCGGCCCGTCGCGCTCGCCGGCGCCGCGCTGGCGGTGGTGGCGCTGGCGGTCCTCGCGCGGCCCGGCGTGCCGCGGCTCGAGCCCGATGCCGTCATGGCCGACGGCGGCGCGGATGCGTTGGCGGCTGCCGATGACGAGTCGTGGAACCTCGTCGTGAGCCTCGCGGCCGACCTCGATTGGGACGATGTGCAGGGCGTGGCCGCGCCGCGCGTGGGCGCCGCCGACGCGCTGCTGGATCAGCTGTCGCCCGAGGAGCGCGCCGCGCTGGCCCGGTTGCTCAAGGCGGAAATGGGTGGATTCGAATGACCGGCCGAACACGATTCCTGGTTCGCACCACGCTGCTCGCGACCGTCGTCGCCGTCACCGTCGGCGACGTCTGGGCGCAGACGCCGCCGCCGGGTCGCCCGGCGCAGCGCAACGCGCAACGCGGCATGCGTCAGGGCGGGGCCGACGCGCCGCTGAACCCGCAGAACCTGCAGAACCTCGTCGATGCCTGGGCGCTCGTCGAGGCGCAGAGGTACCTGGTGCTTTCGAACGAGCAGTACCCGAACTTCGTCGCGCGGATGACGAGGCTCCAGAACATGAGGCGCCGCCACATGATGGAGCGCCGGCGGTTGCTAGGCGAGTTGCGCCCGCTCGTGAACGGCCCGGGGCCCTACCGAGACGAGGCGATCGCGGACCACATGAAGGCCCTCGACGACTTGAACCAGCGGGCTCTTCAGGAAACACGCCAGGCGGCGCTCGAGGTGGACGGCGTCCTCAGCCCGTACCAGCGCGGCCGCTTCAAGCTCTTCGAAGAGCAGATGGAGCTCAAGAAGCTCGAGTTCATCGCGCGAGCCCGCCAGAGTGGTGGTGCGCCGCGGTGAAGACCCGCCCTCCATTTGCGTTACGATGGACACATGACTCGCCGGCTCGTCCTCACGGCCGGGTGCTTCGGGCTCGCCGCCCTCGGCATGGTGTACGCCTCCGGACAAGACCTCACGCCCGCGGAATCCGCCAGCATGGAAAAGAAGGTCGCGGCGATCATCGCGCGGGGCAACGGCGTGCCGGCGCGGACCGCCAAGCCGCTTCGGACGCCGCTCACGGAGCGCGAAGTCAATGCGTACCTCAAGTACAGCTCGCAGCCGCAGCTGCCGACCGGTTTAGCCAACCCGCGGATCGCCATCGCTGACGGCGGCCGTGTCGAAGCCCGCGCGCTGCTCGACCTGACGGCGATCCGGAAGTCCAAGCCGAGAGGCTGGCTCGATCCCATGGGCTATGTCGGCGGTTCGATGGAAGTGGCGATTGTCGCGAACTTGTACGCGGTCAACGGGAAAGGCGTGTTCCAGTTGCAGTCCGCGACGCTCGGCGGCGTGG
>JANOGJ010000583.1:0-4574 GCA_031405995.1 Acidobacteriota bacterium | reverse complement strand
GCGACCAGTTCTCGATGTAGTACAGGTCGAACTCGATGCGTTTTTCGAGCGACGTGTTGCCGCGCCAGCCGTTCACCTGCGCCCATCCGGTGATGCCTGCCTTGACCTTGTGGCGGAGCATGTACTGCGGAATCTTGTGCTTGAACTGCTCGACGAAAAACGGCCGCTCGGGCCTGGGGCCGACGATCGACATGTCGCCCTTCAGGACGTTCCAGAACTGCGGGAGTTCGTCGATGTCATTGTGCCGGAGCCAGCGGCCGATTCGCGTCGCCCGCGGGTCGTCGTCACGCGCCCAGATCGGGCCGGTCACTTCCTCCGCGTCGACCGGCATCGACCGGAACTTGTAGACGGTGAACGCCCGGCCGTCGAGGCCCATCCGCTCCTGGGTGTAGAAGGCCGGTCCCGGCGAGCTCCGTCGAATCACCCAGGCGACGATGAGCGTGGGGATGCCGCCGAGGAAGCACACCATCGCGGAGAGGCCGATGTCCACGGCGCGCTTGAGGACGCTGTTGAAGCCGCGCAACGGGACGTCATTGATGCTGATGATCGGGAGGCCGTCGAGGTCCTCGAGCCTGGCGCGGAGCGCGATGAACTGGAGCAGGTCGGGCACCACGTGCACGTTGATGCACTCGCGGCTCGAGAACTCGACGATGCCCAGCATCTTGACGTGCTCGTCGATGGGCAGCGCCACGTAGATCTCGTCCACGCCCTCGCGCGTGCAGACCTCGGCCGTCGAGCTGATCGGGCCAAGCAGCGGCAGGCCCCGGTACCCGATCGGGTCGCCGTCGGTGGCGCGGTCGTCCACGAAGCCGACGAGCTTGAAGCCCAGCTCGCCGTGTTCGAAGATTCGGTCGGCGACCATACGGCCCAGATCGCCCGCGCCGACGATCAGCACGTGTTTCAGGCCGATGCCGGCGCGCCACCGGCGCCGCAGCAGGTCGCGCGCCACTTCGCGCGAGAGGTAGGTGAAGAACACCGACAGGGCGAGGAACAGGAACCAGACGGCGCGCGAGACCTCGAGGTACCCCTGCGCCTTGAGATCGGCGGAGAGGTGATAGGTGTTGACGTAGAGCGTGCCGCCGATGCTGAGCAGCAGCGCGAGCACGTTGCCGACGAGCACGCCGAAGAAGTCGTCCACCCGGGTGCGTCCACGCCGCAGGCGGTAGAGCCCCTGCACCTGGAACGCGAACAGGACGAGCACGCCGATGAACGGCGCGAGCGCGAGGTACCGCATCAACGGCGGCTGGCCCTTCGACACCTCGAAGAGCCCGGTGTTGAACTTGATGAAGTACGCGGCGGCGAACGCGGCGATCGCCCCGCCGACATCGGCGAGCACGTGCAGCACGACCAGCAGCCGGTTGTAGCGCCTCAGCATGCCGGCGCCCCGGTGAGGGCGTCCGCGAGAATCTGGCGGAACCCGGTCTCGAACCGGTCGACGCCAAATCGCTCGGCGTGCGCGCGGATCGCCGCGGAGTCGAAGGGATGACGCCGGGCGGCGTCCATGGCCTCGGCGAAGTCGGACGGACGATTCCCGTCGACCAGGAACCCGGTCACGCCGGGGACGACGGTCTCGCGCGCGCCGCCGGCGTCGAGCGCGATCACCGGCCGGCCGCACGCCATGGCCTCGACCGGCACGATGCCGAAGTCCTCGGTGCCCGGGAGCAGGACGGCCTGCGCCCGGCGATACGCGTCGCGCAGCGCGTGGTCATCCAGCGATCCGGTGAACTCGACCGTGGCGCCGGCCCGCGCGCGCAACCGGGCGAGGTCCGGGCCATCGCCCACGACGCGCAGGCGCGCGCCGAGGCGTCCCGCCGCGTCGATCGCCGTCTCGATCTGTTTGTAGGGCACCAGCGCCGACACCACAAGGAACACGGGCTCGGCCGGCGCGTCGGCGCCCGGGGTGAAGAACGCCGTGTCGACCGGCGGATGGAGGACCAACGCCGGACGATTATAGTACCGGGCGATCCGGCCCGCAACGAACTGGGAGTTGGCGACGAACCGATCGACGCGAGGCGCCGTGGCGCGATCCCACCGGGCCAAGCCCGCCAGGACCGGTCGAAGTACGGCGCTGGCGACCCGTCCCACTCTGGGCGCCCCGAAATAGGCCTCGAACTGATCCCAGGCGTACCGCATCGGCGAGTGGCAGTAGCAGACGTGCCGCGCGCGACCGGTCGGGACGACGGCCTTGGCGGCGCAATGGCTGCTCGAAATCACCAAATCCGCGCTGTCGAGGTCGAACATCTCGATGGCGGTGGGGAAGAGCGGCAGGTAGTGGCGGTACAGGCGCGTCGCGAAGGGAAGGTGCTGAATCGCCGACGAGCGAATGCGCCGGTTCGCAATGGCTGGGGAAACGGTCCCGGCCCGATGGACCAGCGTGACGAGGTCGGCGTCCGGGAACAGACGGCACAGTGACTCGAGGACCTTCTCGCCGCCACGCATGCCCGTGAGCCAGTCGTGGGCCAGCACGACCCGGAGGCCGGCCCAGGGGTGCGCGGACGGAGCCGGCCTCGCGTCAGCCACGCGTCGGGCCCAGGACCTCGCCGTAGACCTGACGGACCCGCGCCACGGATCGCGTCCACGAAAAGGCGCGGACGCGTTCGTGGCCGCGTCGAATCAGGTCGCGCCTGAGCGCGTCGTCGTCGAGGAGCCGCGCCATGGCGTCGGCGATGGCGCCGGCGTCCATCGGGTCGATCAGGATCGCGGCGTCCCCCACCACTTCGGGGAGCGACGAGACGTTGGAGGTGATCACGGGCACGCCCGCGGCCATCGCCTCGAGCGGCGGCAAGCCGAACCCTTCGCAGAGCGACGGAAACACGAACATCGACGCCATGCGGTACAGCACCGCCAGCGTGGCTTCCGGCACGAAGCCGAAGAACCGGACGTGTTGATGGAGCTGGAAGCGGTGCACGAGCCGGCGCAGGTTGGGGTACTTGGAGATCTCGTCGCCGATGACGAGGAGCTTCACGTGTTCGTAGCCGCGGCGCCGGAGGATGGAGTACGCCTCGATGAGCCGATCGACGTTCTTGTGCGGCTTGATGTTGCCCGTATAGAGGATGTACGGCGACGTGAGCTGGAAGCGCTGGCTCACGCGCGTGATGTCCTCGTGGGTCGGCGCCGCCGCGACGCGTTCGTCGATCGCGTTGTAGATGACCTCCACTTTTGAGGCGGGCACGCCCAGGTAGTGCAGGATGTCGTCCTTCGACGCCTGCGACACCGTCAGCACGCGTCGGGCCCGCCGCGCCGCCAGGCTCATGACGGTGCGCGCGTAAAGGTGCGCGGCGCGGTTGGGCAGGTACTGCGGGAAGCGCAGGTGGATGCAGTCGTGAATCGTCACGACGTACGGGCAGGTCGTCAGCGGCGAGACGACGTAGTGCGGGGCGTGGAACAGGTCGACGCGGGCGCGCAGGAGCGCCAGCGGCACCGTCAACTGCTCGCGCACCGAGTAGTTGCCCGCCTTCTCAACGAGCGGCTCGAACCGCGAGCCGAGCGCCCGGAGGGAATCGGCGTCCTCGGGCCGGCAGAGCAGCACGTAGCGCGCGTCGTCATCCTGCCGGGCGAGCTCGCCGACGAGGTTCCGGACGTAGGTGCCGATCCCGTAGTCGTGCAGCTTGCGGGCGTCGATGGCAATTCGCAGGATGGCGCTCCGCGCTGATTCTATCGAATGCGCCGGCCGCGGACCCGGAGCCAGAGCCGGAGCCAGGGCGCCCAGCGCGGTGCGTGCTTCTCGTAGAACGCGAGGTGGCTGCGGTCGTAATGCGACGCCGCCGGGGCGCTCGCCCGTGCGACGGATCGGCCTCGCCGGTGCGTGACCTGGGCGTGGGGCGTGAAGAGCACGCGGCCGCCATTCGCGCGGAGGGCGGCGCAAAAATCCACGTCTTCCTCGTACATGAAGTAACGCTCGTCGAAGAGTCCGGCCTGACGCGCGGCGTCGAGGCGCACGAGCAGGCACGCCCCCGTGACCCAATCCACGTCGCGCTCGCGGCCGACATGGCGGACCACGGCCCGTTGCGCCACGCCGAGGCGGCTGCCCGCCAGCCGCACCCAGATCCGCTGGACAACCTCGCGCCCCGGCGAGAGCATGCGTCCGAACGAGACCTCGGGCCGGCCTTCGGCGTCGACGAGCCGTGGCCCGGCCGCGACCGCGCCGGTGGCGAGGAGGCGCTCGACCAGTCGGTCCACGGCGCCCGCCGGCACCAGCGTGTCGCTGTTGAGGAGCAGCACGAGTGGCCCCTCGACCATGCGCAGCGCGACGTTGTTGGCGGCGCCGAATCCGACGTTGCGGTCGAGCCCGACCAGCGCCATGTTGGGCCACCGCGCGTGGACAGCGTCGTCGCTCCCGTCCGCCGACGCGTTATCGACCACGACGATATCCCGCAGTCCGACCGGTCGGTGGGCCTCGATCGACGCCAGGCACGCGACCAGATCATCACGCGTGTTGTAGCTGACGATGACGATGTCGAGGGCGGGCGTCATCGAGTCGCCGCCTGCTCGAGCGTGCCGAGGACGGTCGCCGCCGATCGGACCCACGAAAACGCCGAGAGGCGCCTCCCGCCAGCCGCCACCAGGTTCTGGTG
>JANOGJ010000582.1:0-7367 GCA_031405995.1 Acidobacteriota bacterium | reverse complement strand
GCGCGACCGGTCCGTGAGCCCGAATGCCGCGCCTTAGAGGTCCACTAACACCGACGCGCGATCGGGGGCGGTGTCGTTATCGGCGACGGGCAGCAGGATGCCCTTCCCGCGCTAGGCCGCGAAGGCCGCGAGTCCCGTCGGGGTGGACTGCGTGATGGCGAGACCTTCGCCCGCTTCGCTCAGGCTTGCAATTTGCAGACCCTGCGGGCTTTCCTGCGTCTCGCGGGCGCCCAGGTTCCACGGTGCCGCGACAAGCACACCGAGCGCCGCCAGCGCCGCGCCAATCTGCAACCGCCTCATGCGAGTCTTATCGGATCTTCACGGAAGCGCTCGCAGGGTCGTCGGCTGATCACTTGATCGGCGGCGCGCTCAACCCACCCCCTCCGATCGGCGTATTCATGTCCTGCTGAATCTCCGCCTGCGTGAGGGCGCGGTTGTAGATTCGCACGTCGTCGATGAGGCCGGGGAAGGAGCTCGAGACCGTGCCTCTCCCCTGGCCGCCGATCCGAAGCGTATTGCGGCCGTCGCGGAACGGGTTCGTGTCCATGACGGTCGACGTCGCGACGACGTCGCCGTTGATGTAGAACGTGAGCGTGGCGCCGGTTCGAACGACGGCCACGTGAGTCCAGGCTCCGACGGGCAGCTCGCCGGATTCAGCGATCTCTTCGTTGTATGAGGGGGTTCCCCATGCGGCCGCGCCGGTCGTCTTCCACGCGAAGTACAGGCGGCGGTTCGACGACAGGCCGAACAGATACTCGTCGTCCACCGACTGGCTCCACTTATTGATGATGGAAGCAAGGCCGCCGGGCGGGCTCGTCAGGTACACCCACGCCTCGAACGTCGACGCGGTTCCGGGCGTGAGCGCTTGCAGGTCCACCGCCTCCGCGTAGCCGGTGCCGTTGGTGGCGAGCGCCGTTCCGTATCGTCCCGGCGCCCACGACGCGCCGCCCATCAGCGTTCCGCGGTTCCCCAACGGCGACGAGTCTGCAGGCGTCCGACCGGTGCCTTCATCGAACGCGTAGGCGGCGACGAGGCCGGCGATGACCGGGCCGTTGTTGACCGTGACCGTACGAGGCGAAGAGGTCGTGGTGCGGCCCGCGGCGTCGCGGGCGACAGCCGTGAGTGTGTGAACGCCGTCGGCCACGGTCGCCGAAATCCAGGATGTCGAGAACGGACTTGACGTGTCCTCGGCGCCGAGGTTCGCGCCGTTCAGTTTGAACTGCACGCCGACCACACCCACGTTGTCCGACGCCGTTGCGGAGACCGTCACCACCCCGCTGACCGTGGCGCCATCCGCCGGTGCGGAGAGCGACACGACGGGTGGCACCGTGTCGGCCGCGATGTTCTGCACGGTGACGCTGACGGGTGCCGACGTCCGCGTGTTGCCGGCGACGTCACGCGCGACGGCCGTGAGGGTGTGGACGCCGTTGGGGACGCCCAGCGTGACGAAGGTCGTCGTGAACGGCGCGGTCAGGTCCTCGCCGCCCATATTCACGCCGTCGAGTTTGAACCGCACTCCGAACACACCCACGTTGTCCGCGGCATCCGCGCCAATCGTGAACACTCCGCTCACCGTGGCGCCGTCGGGCGGCGACGTCATGACGACGGTCGGCGGTGTGAGATCGCCAGGCCCGCCGATCGGCGCGTTCATGTCGGTCTGGATTTCGAGAGCGGTCTGCACACGGGTGTAGATACGCAGCTCGTCGATACGGCCCGGGAATTCGCGACTCGCGCCGCCCCGGTTCTGGCCGCCGACGCGGAGCGAGTTGGTGCCGTTTCTGAACGGATGGGCGTCCATCGGCGAGTTCGTGGAGCTCAGCAAACCGTTGACGTAGAAGCTCACGGTCGCGCCGCTCCGGACCACCGCGACGTGCGTCCAGACGTTCAACGGCACCTGGCCGGTGCTGGTCACCTCTCCGAACGCCGGGGTGCCCCACGTCGAGCCACCCGTGGTGTGCCACGAGAAGTACGGATTCCGGTTCGGCGTCAGCCCGAAGACGTACTCGTCCTCCGGGGATCCGTCCCACTTGTTCACAATCGACGCGACCTCAGCCGGCTCGCTGGCCACGAACACCCACGCCGAGATCGTCGCGCTCGTCGCCGGCGTGACCGCGTTCGCATCGGCCGATTCCGCGAATCCGCCGGCGTTCGTCGAGAGGGTCGAGCCGAATAGGCCTGCTGCCCAGGTCGCGCCCACCAGCGTCGCGGTGCCGCCCGTGGGCGACGCGTCGAAGGCCGACGTGCCGCCGCCTTCGTTGTACCCGAAGGCCGCGACGAGCCCCGGCGGCGAGGCGACCGAGTTGCTGACCGTCACGGTCACCGCGGTGGAGGTCGTGGTGTTGCCGGCGGCATCGCGCGCGACGGCCGTCAGCGTGTGGCTGCCGTTGCCGACGCCCGTGCTGGTCCAATTGAATGTGTACGGGCTCGACGTCACCTCGGCGCCGAGGCTCGCGGCGTCCAGCCTGAACTGCACCCCGGCCACGCCGATGTTGTCGGTCGCGTCGGCCGAGATCGTCACGGTGCCGCTCACGCCGGCGCCGTTGGCCGGCGCGGTCAGCGCGACCGCAGGCGGTGTCGCATCCGGCGGGACGTTCAGCACCGTCACGCTCACCGCAGCCGACGTGGTGGTGTTGCCGGCGGCGTCCCGGGCGACGGCGGTGAGCATGTGTGTGCCGTTGCCAAACGTCGTCGTATCCCAGCTCGCGGAATACGGATTCGATGTGTCCTCGGCGCCCAGGTTCGCGCCGTTGACGAAGAACTGCACACCCACGACGCCGACGTTGTCCGAGGCGCTTGCCGAGACGGTCACCGTGCCGGCAACGGTCGCGCCACCGGCGGGCGCCGAGATCGCGACGGTCGGCGCCGTGGTGTCCGGGACGGTGACGGTGATCGTTGCGGAGGTCGTGATGTTGCCCGCCGCGTCCCGCGCGCGCGCGGCCAGCGTGTGTGTGCCGGGAACCGCGGCCGCCGCGTTCCAGCTCATCGAGTACGGACTGCTCGGATCCTCCGCGCCAAGGTCAGCGCCGTCGAGCAGGAACTGCACCCCCGCCACGCCGACGTTGTCCGAAGCGCTGGCCGAGACGGTCACCGTGCCGATCACGGTGGCGCCGTTGGCCGGCGCCGTCAGGGATACCGTGGGCGCCGTCGTGTCGGGCACGGTGACGGTGATGGTCGTGGAGGTCGTGGTGTTGCCCGCGGCATCACGAGCGACGGCGGCCAGCGTGTGCGTGCCGATGGAGGCGGTCGCCGTATTCCAGTTGACCGAGTACGGACTGTTCGTGTCCTCGGTGCCCAGGTCCGCGCCATCGAGCAGGAACTGCACGCCGACCACGCCGGCGTTGTCGGTCGCCGACGCCGTCACCGAGATCACGCCCGAGACCGTCGCGCCGTTGGCCGGCGCGGTCAGCGACACGGTGGGCGACGTGATGTCAAGCACCGTGACGGTGACAGCCGTGGAAGTCGTGGTGTTGCCGCCCGCATCGCGCGCGACGGCTGCCAGCGTGTGCGTGCCAGCAGTCGCGGTAGCGGCGTTCCAATTGATCGAGTACGGGGCGGTCGTGTCTTCGGCGCCAAGATTCAAACCATCGATGAGGAACTGCACGCCGATAACGCCCACGTTGTCGGAGGCGTCGGCCGACACGGTCACGGAACCGGAGACGGTGGCGCCGTTGGCCGGCGCCGTCAGCGACACCGCCGGCGCGGTCGTGTCGGCATTCTGGACCGTGACGGCGACCGCCGTCGACGTGGTCGCGTTCCCGGCGGCATCACGCGCGACGGCCGTCAGCGTGTGGCCGCCGTTGGTGACCGTCGTCGTGTTCCAGCTCACGGAGTACGGACTGCTCGTGTCTTCGGCACCGAGGTTCACGCCATCAAGCAGGAACTGCACGCCGGCCACGCCGACGTTGTCCGACGCGCTCGCGCTCACCGTCACGGTGCCACCCACCGTGGCGCCGTTGGCCGGCGCGGTCAGCGAGACCGCCGGCGGCGTGGTGTCGGCGTTCTGAACCGTCACGACGACCGCCGTCGACGTGGTCGTGTTCCCGGCGGCATCACGCGCGACGGCAGTCAGCGTGTGACTGCCGTTGGGCGTCGTCGTGGTGCTCCAGTTGACCGAGTACGGGCCGGTCGTGTCTTCGGCGCCAAGATTCAACCCATCGATGAGGAACTGCACGCCTACAACGCCGACGTTGTCCGACGCCGAGGCACTGACCGGGATCACGCTTCCGACAGTGGCGCCGTTGGACGGTGCGCTGATCGAGACGGTCGGCGCGGTCGTGTCGGGTACGGTGACGCTGATTGCCGTGGAAGTCGTCGTGTTGCCAGCCGCATCGCGGGCGCGCGCCGTCAACGTGTGCGCGCCGATGGTCGCAGTCGCCGTGTTCCAGCTGACCGAATACGGGCTGCTCGTGTCTTCGGCGCCAAGGTTCGCCCCATCGAGCAGGAACTGCACCCCCACAACGCCGACGTTGTCCGACGCATTGGCCGACACTGGCACCGCGCCGGTCACGGTCGCGCCGTTCGCCGGCGCGGACATCGAAACCGTCGGCGCCGTCGCATCCAGTACGGTGACGTTGATCGCCGCGGAGATCGTCGTGTTGCCGGCCGCGTCACGGGCGCGCGCCGTCAACGTGTGGGCGCCGACGGTTGCGGTCGCCGCGTTCCAGCTGATCGAGTACGGACTGCTCGTATCCTCGGCGCCCAGGTTGGCGCCATCGAGCAGGAACTGCACCCCCACGACTCCCACGTTGTCCGAAGCGTTGGCCGACACGGTCACGGTGCCGGAAACCGTCGCGCCATTGGCCGGAGCCGAGATCGAGACGGTCGGCGCCTCCGTGTCAGGGACGGTAACGGTGATGGTCGTGGACGTCGTCGTGTTGCCGGCCGCATCGCGGGCGCGCGCGGTCAACGTGTGGCTGCCGGCGGTGGCCGTGGCCGTGTTCCAGCTGACGGAGTACGGGCTGCTCGTGTCCTCGGCGCCGAGGTTCACGCCATCGAGCAGGAACTGCACGCCCACCACGCCCACGTTGTCCGAGGCGTTGGCCGAGACGGTCACGGTGCCGGAAACCGTCGCGCCATTGGCCGGAGCGGTAATCGCGACGGTCGGCAACCCCGTGTCGGGTACGGTGACGCTGATCGCCGCAGACGTCGTCGTGTTGCCAGCGGCGTCACGGGCGCGCGCCGTCAGCGTGTGCCCGCCAACGGCCGCGGTTGCCGTGTTCCAGCTGACCGAGTAAGGGCTGGTCGTGTCTTCGACGCCGAGATTGGCGCCGTCGAGCAGGAACTGCACGCCAGCAACACCCGCGTTGTCAGCAGCCGAAGCAGCCACCGAGATCACTCCGGTGACCGTGGCGCCGTTGGCCGGTGCGGTGATCGAGACGGTCGGCGCAGTCGTGTCGGGTACGGTGACACTGATCGCCGTGGACGTCGTCGTGTTGCCGGCCGCATCGCGGGCGCGCGCCGTCAAGGTATGAGGTCCGGGCGTCGCGGTGGTGGTGTTCCAGCTGACCGAGTACGGACTGCTCGTGTCTTCGGCGCCAAGATTCGCGCCGTCGAGCAGGAACTGCACCCCCACGACGCCGACGTTGTCCGAAGCAGTGGCCGACACCGCCACCGTGCCGGTCACGGTCGCGCCGTTCGCCGGCGCCGAGATCGAAACCGTCGGCGCCGTCGCGTCCTGCACGGTGACCGTAATCGCCACGGAGGTCGTCGTGTTGCCGGCGGCGTCACGCGCGACGGCCGTCAGGGTGTGAAGACCAGGCGTCGCGGTGGCGGTGTTCCAGCTGACGGAGTACGGACTGCTCGTATCCTCCACGCCCAGGTTCGCGCCGTCGAGCAGGAACTGCACGCCCACGACGCCGACGTTGTCCGACGCAGTGGCCGAGACGGTGATGGTCCCGCTCACCGTCGCGCCGTTGACGGGCGCCGTCAGCGAGATGGTCGGCGCCGTCGTGTCCGGAACGGTGACCGTGATCGTCGCGGCAGTCGTCGTGTTTCCGGCCGCGTCACGGGCGCGCGCCGTCAGGGTGTGCGCGCCGATGGCGGCGGTCGCGGTGTTCCAGCTGACCGCGTACGGACTGCTCGTATCCTCGGCCCCCAGATTCACGCCGTCGAGCAGGAACTGCACGCCCGCCACCCCGACGTTGTCCGAGGCGCTGGCCGAGACCGTCACCGTGCCGCTCACAGTGGCGCCGTTGGCCGGCGCTGAGATCGAGATGGCCGGCGCCGTCGTGTCCGGAATAGTGACGGTGATCGTCGCGGAAGTCGTGGAATTGCCGGCCACGTCACGGGCCCGCGCCGTCAGGGCGTGAGGACCAGGCGCCGAGGTGACGGTGTTCCAGGAGATCGAGTACGGGGCGCTCGTGTCCTCGGCGCCCAGGTTCGCGCCGTCGAGCAGGAACTGCACGCCCGCCACCCCGACGTTGTCGGAGGCGTTGGCGGAAACAGTCACGGTGCCGGTCACGGTGGCGCCGCTCGCCGGCGCGGTCAGCGAGACGGTCGGCGGCGTCGTGTCCGTCAAGACGTTTTGCACGGTGATGGTCACGACAGCCGAAGTGGTCGCGTTGCCCGAAAAGTCGCGCGCGCGCGCGCTGATGGCATGGATGCCGTTGGCGGCCGTCGCGGAGTTCCACGACAGCGAATAGGGGCTCGTGGCAACCTCGGATCCGACGTTGACGCCATCCATCATGAACTGGACGGCCGCCACGCCGAGATTGTCCGAGGCGTTGGCCGACAGGGTGATCGTGCCGCTCACGGTCGCGCCATTCGCCGGAGCCGTCATGGCCACGGTGGGCGGCGTCGAGTCACACACGCCGGTCACCGAACAAGCCGTCGCCGCGTTCACCGCGGGGACGTTCGCCCCGGGGTCGGTCGTGCCCACGCCAAAGACGTCAGACCCGACGCCCTTGTACGGACTGCTTGGGCTGAGTGTGTAGTCGCCGCCATTGCCGCCGGCGAAATTGGTGAACCCGACCGCCGCCCAGTTGGCCGGGCACCGATTCCCAACGGGGTAGCTCGAGCACGACCCGCCCACGATGAGGTTGTTCGTGTAGATGGCGGCCGACGACGCCGACAGCACTTCCGCGCCGGTCAGCGGGTTCGCCGTATACCGCCAGATGTTATTCGTGATGACCAGGGTCTGGCCGTCAGGCACCCCTGCAGCACGCGCAATCACGTAGATGCCTTCGTTGTCGTTCAGGAACGTGTTGTGATCCACGAATACTTGCGGTCCGTTCAGAATGTGTCCGAAACCGTTGCCATCACCCGATACCCCGAACGATGCGCTGATGTTGTCGAAGATGTTGTTGTAGACAGCGACCCCGGTGATGATGTTCGTGTTACCCGCGCTATTGCACTGACTCGCGCAGACC
>JANOGJ010000579.1:0-2104 GCA_031405995.1 Acidobacteriota bacterium | reverse complement strand
CCGCGACCGTCGACGATCCGAGCCGCTGCGCAATCGACCGGAAGTTGACGCCGGTCCATCGCCCTCCCGCAAACCCGCGCAGCGCGAGCGCCGCCAGCACGGCGTAGGCGGCGACGTGCGCGGCCTTGTCGGAGATGCCGCCCGGCAGCGCGGTGAGGTTCGGCACGCTCGACGCGCCGTAGATGACGGCCATGTGGGCGACAATCGGCCCCCACAGCCAGAGCCAGCGCAGCAGGGTCACGCCGGGCGCCGGGTGTTACCCGAACGCGACATACATGATCCAGCCGAGCGCGTAGGCGCCGACCACGAGCGCCGTGAAGAGGCGGCCGGCGAGCGTGATCTCGCTTTTGACGCCGTCGCGGAGCAGCGTGCCGAAGACGACCGAGACGCAGGCGGCGAACAGGATCAGCACGCCAAGATGGGTCGTCATCGCGCCTTCCGTCCGCGCGCGAGATCGGCGGCATCGAGCGTCACCAGCGTGTTGAGGAGGCCGCTCACGATCAGGAACGTGTTGCCGTACTCGTAGGTCGCCGCGACGACGTCGCCGCGTCCCGAGCCGCTCATGCCGGCCAGGAGTCGCGGCAGCCCGACCGCCCACTCGGCCGCCGCCGCCAGGAACACCAGCGGCTCCGCCAGCTGGAAGGGAAACACGCGCCCGCCAAACGCGAGGCCGATGACGACCATCGCGCCGAGCACGGTGAAGAACACCAGGCCCTTGCGAATCTGTCCGGTCAGCAGGTGCCCCGCGCCCGGCACGAGCCAGGCGAGCACGCCGACGACAACGGGATGGGCCGAAGACGGCATGCGGGCCAGTTTACTCGATGGCCCTGGACGACCCGGCCGCCGTCCGGATGAGGACGAACGCGACGAGCGCGCCGAGCGGAAGTGCGGCCGCGGCGCGGGCGGCGCTCGTCACCGCGACGCCGCCGGTCCATTCCAGGACGACGGTGATGGCGGTCGGAATCGCGGCCACCGCAAGCCACGAGACCATGCGCGGCGCCGGGCGCCTGCGGCGCAGCGAGAACGCCGCGACGATCGCGCCGGCCGCCCCGCCGACGTAGAGGCCGGCACAGCGCCCGCAGACGGGCCACGACACGGCGTCCCACTGGAACGACCGTTCGGGCCGCTGATGGCACACGCGCGACGCCGACAGATAGATGACGCCCGCGACGACCGGCGCGGCGTCGTGCACGCGCGCCGCGAGCGCGCCGCCGAGCAGCGCCGGCCACGCGATCGCGGCCACGATCAGGACCCTCACCATCCGGCCAGGCCCCGCAGCAGCCCGCTCCACGCCGGCGCGAGCGCCCACTTCAACAGGATGTCGAGCACGAGCAACGCGACGCCCGCCTGCAACCACCGCCGCTCCGCGCGCAACGAAAACGGGAACCGCAGGACGCGCGACAGGACGACCCCGGAGAGGACGACACCGATCATGACGAAACCCGTGACGCGGACGATCGCCCACGGGTGCCAGCCCAGGATCGCCGACGTGAGCGGGTGCGCGCTGCGGGACGCCATCGCGCCCACGTACTCGCCCATCTGGTTCATGAGGACGGCGCCCATCGGCATCGAGAGCACCCCGCCCGTCGCCGCGGAGGCCACGCTGAAGCCCGCCGCGTACCCGAGGTGCCGCGGGACGAACGTCGCCGGCTCGCTCTCGGGCCCCGCGCCGGTGCGGACCCACTCGATCATCTGGTCGCGATACGCTGCCTGCAGAAACAAGTCGCCGCCCTGCCGGGTGCGCGACCAGCCGAACGCCGCCATCGTGGTGGCGACCGCGCCCAACGTCATCGCCCACACCAGCATGATCGCCACGGCGCGCCTGGTCTGTCCCGCGCGAAGCGCCCGCGCCATCAGCCACCACGGCACCGCCGCGTTCAGGATGGGCACGACCAGCGGCACGCCCAGCAGCCAGCCGACCAGGTAGGACGCCGACGTGGCCGCCATCGTGACGAGCACGTCAGGCCTTCAACGGAAGCACGCCGAAATGCTGCTCGTACCTCGCGGTGAACTCGCGCCAGGTGTAGGCATGGCTCTGGCCGCCGAGGTGCTCGAGGGCGTAGGTCGCGGCGACGGTGCCGATCCGGGCGCAGACGGCGAGGTC
>JANOGJ010000564.1:0-1515 GCA_031405995.1 Acidobacteriota bacterium | reverse complement strand
TCGAACGGCGTGATTCACGTCATCGACACGGTCCTGCTGCCGCCCGCGAAGTAACTCCCCTCAGTCCATGAATGCCCGGACGCGCCGGCTCAGGCCGGCCGGTCCGGGCGTTGTTCGTCGGGGCCCGCGTGGTGGTACCCTGAACCGGTGTCCCCATTTCGACGTCCCAACATTCGGAGAGTGTCATGAAGCGAACGGCCCAGGTTTTTGCGTTGTTGGTGCTCGGCGCCGCGGTGGTCCAGGGGCAGAGTCAGGCGCCCGCGACCGCGCTGCCAACCGTCGATCAGGTGCTCGAGAAGTACATCACGGCCCTCGGCGGCCGGGCGGCCATTGAGAAGATCACGTCCCGGACGGGCAAAGGCACCATCGAGATTCCCGACGCCGCGATGAGCGGCACCATCGAGCTCTTCGAGAAGGCGCCCGACAAGTCCGGGGTGCTGGTGGACCTGGGCGGCATGCAGATTCGGGAGGGGTTCGACGGCACGGTCGCGTGGGAGGACAACCCCCAGACCGGCATGCGGGAGAAGGCGGGCCTCGAACTGGCGGACGCGCGGCGCTCTTCGGCGTTTAATCCGGAACTGCGCATGAAGGCGCTCTACGGGACGATGACCGTGCGCGGCCGCGAGCGCGTCGGCACGCGGGACGCCATCGTCGTCGACGCGGTGCCGGCCGACGGATCGCCGACCACGTTCTTCTTCGACGCGGAAAACGGCCTGATGATCCGCACCGACACATCGCGGACCGGCCCGGAAGGCCAGCTCCAGATTCAGGCGTTCATGGAGGACTACCGCGTGGTCGACGGCATCAACATGCCCCACACGGTCCGGCAGGTCACGCCGCAGTTCACTATGGTGATCCGCATTACCGAGGTGAAACACAACGTGACGCTCGACGACAAAATGTTCAAGAAGCCCGGCCTCTGATTGGCCCTAAGGCGAGCGACTCCTGGCACGGAGGTTGCCTTCTGGACAAGGCAACCCCCAGGAAGCCAGGAGTCCTTCGCATGCATCAGCACCCCCGCGCGCGGAAGTTTCTCGTCAGCCTCGGTCCCCTCGCCTTTGTGTTCGGTCTCTGCGTCGCGATCGGCGCGCAGGGGCCGGTGACCGGCGCGGTCTTTACGACCAACAGCACCGGCACGTTCGTGAACGGCAACGTGTACGACAGCTCGAATGACCCGTATATCAACGGCGGACCGCGACCGAATTCCGGCAGCTGCACGGCAGCGGGCCTCGCGAACGGCGACTACTACTTCCAGGTGACCGACCCCTCAGGCGGGGAACTCCTGTCGACCGACGACGTCGAGAACCGCCGTTTCACCGTCTCGGGCGGCATCATCACGTCGTATTCCGGCACCCATGCGAAGGGCACGGGCCGCTGCGGCGACGTCACCATTCAGCTCGCTCCCTTTGAGGCCACGTCCAACCCCGGGCGCGAGTACAAGGTTTGGGTGACGCCGGTGGACAAGTATTTCGCGGGCAGCGGATCGTTCGGCTTCATCAGTCGGTACAGCAAGAC
>JANOGJ010000532.1:0-3642 GCA_031405995.1 Acidobacteriota bacterium | reverse complement strand
AGGTTCTGACATACCGTGCCGTGGCATATGCCTGGATCATGACGAGGCCCCCGACGCCTTCGCGCCACCGCCGCCTCCGGCCTGACCGCCCGGACCGCTCGGGGCGGACGCGGCCGCCGCGGCCGCCCGTTCGGCGACCTTGGTCGTATGCCCCTTGAAGATCCGGGTCGGCGCGAACTCGCCGAGCTTGTGGCCGACCATGTTCTCGGTGATGTACACCGGGATGAACTTCTTCCCGTTGTGCACGGCAATCGTGTGGCCCACCATCTCGGGAATCACGGTCGAGCGCCGAGACCAGGTCTTGATGACCTTCTTCTCGCCCGCCTGATTCATGGCCTCCACTTTTTCGAGCAGGTGGAGATCGATGAAGGGGCCTTTCTTGAGTGACCTGCCCATTACTTCTTCCTTCTCTCCAGAATGAACCGGCTCGTGCTCTTGTTACGCCGCGTCTTGAACCCCTTGGTCGGCATGCCCCAGGGCGAGACCGGGTGGCGTCCGCCCGAGGACTTGCCCTCGCCGCCGCCGAGCGGATGGTCGACCGGGTTCATGGCGACGCCGCGCACGTGCGGCCGCTGACCGAGCCAGCGGCTGCGGCCCGCCTTGCCGATCGACACGTTCTCGTGGTCGATGTTGCCGACCTGCCCGACCGTCGCCAGGCACTCGATGTTGATGAGCCGGATCTCGCTCGACGGCATCTTCACCGAGGCGTAGAACCCTTCCTTGGCGACCAGCTGCACGCTCGACCCGGCCGACCGCGCGATCTGGCCGCCGCGGCCCGGCTTCAACTCGACGTTGTGGAGCATCGTGCCAAGCGGGATGTTCTTGAGCGGCAGGCAGTTGCCCGGCAGAATGTCGACGTTCTCGCCCGACGTCACCTGGTCGCCGACCTTGAGGCCGATCGCGTGCAGGATGTAGCGCTTCTCGCCGTCGGCGTAGGTCACAAGCGCGATGCGCGCCGTGCGGTTGGGATCGTACTCGACCGTCGAGATCTTGCCGGGGATGTTGAACTTGTTCCGCTTGAAATCGATGATCCGGTAGTTGCGCTTGTGGCCGCCGCCGCGCCACCACGACGTGATCTCGCCCCGGTTGTTGCGCCCGCCCGTCCGGTTGAGCGACTCGACCAGCGGCTTGTGCGGCTTCGACGTCGTGATCTCGTCGAACGTCTGCACGCTCTGAAAGCGGCGGCCCGGGGACGTCGGTCTGTAGTTGCGAATCGCCATGGCGTCCTCTACGTTCCTTCCACGAACTCGGGCACTTTTTCGCCCGCCCTCAGCCGGACCCACGCCTTCTTCCAGTCCGGCCGCGCGCCGGCGAACCGGCCCTGGCGCTTGATCTTGCCGTGCATAATCTGGGTGCGCACGTTGAGCACCTTCGAGCCGAACAGTTTTTCGACGGCCCGCTTCACGTCGATCTTGGTCGCGTCGCGCGCCACCTCGAACACGATGACCGCGCTCTGCTCGCGGGCGACCGTGGTCTTCTCGGTGACGATGGGCCGCCGAATGACGTCGGTGGGCTTCATCCGAGCACCTCCTGCAGCCGCGCGGCGGCGCCGCGCGTCAGCACCACGCGCGACGTGTCCATCACGTCACGCGGCGTCAGGCGGCCGCTCGCCACGAGCGTCACGCCGGGAATGTTGCGCGCCGACCGCTGGAAGTTCTCGTCGAGCGCGACATCGACGAACAGCGTCTTCCCCGTGAGGCCGAGCCGCTTCAGCAGCGCCACCGCCGGCTTGGTCTTCCGTTCGGCGGCGCGCAGCTCGTCCACCACCACGACCGCGACCTCGAGCAGCCGGGCGGTCAGGGCCGCGCGGAGCGCGCCCCGCTCGACCTTCTTCGGCAGCTGGTAGTCGTAGCTGCGCGGCTGCGGGCCGAACACCGTACCGCCATGACGCCACAGCGGCGTCCGCGACGATCCGACCTGCGGACGGCCCGTGCCCTTCTGCGCGTAGGGTTTCTTGCCGGTGCCGCTCACGAGCCCGCGGCTCTTCGTCATGTGCGTGCCGCGCCGCTCGGACGCGTTCTGGCGCACGACGGATTCCCACACCAGGTCCCGCTTGACCGGCCCGGCAAAGACCGCGTCGTCGAAGTCGATCGAGCCGACCTTCTGGTTGTCGCCGTTCACCACATCAATCGTCATGGCGCTACTTCTTGCCCTTCTTCTTCTCGATCTGCGGCTTCGGATCCGGCTTCCGCGCCACGGCCTTGCGGACGAGAATCACGCCCTCGGGCGCGCCCGGCACCGCGCCGCGCAGCACCAGCAGGTTGTGATCCGTGTCCACGCTCACGACCTTCAGGTTGCGCGTGGTCACGCGATCCCCGCCCATGCGCCCGGCGGCCCGCATGCCCTTCACGACGCGCGAGGGGAACGAGGACGCGCCGATCGACCCGGGCGCCCGGTGGAACATCGACCCGTGCGTCGCCGCGCCGCCCGCGAAATGATGGCGCTTCATGACGCCCTGGAACCCCTTGCCGCGGCTCGTGCCGATCACGTCCACGCGCTCGCCCACGGCGAAGATGCTCACGAGCACCGGGTCGCCGGCCTTGACCGCGTCGCCGCCCGGCACGATCTTCACCTCGCGGCGCACCCGCGTCGGCGGCACGCTCGCCTTCTTGAAGGCGCCGGCCGTCGGCTTGTTCACCTTCGGCGCCGTGTCGTCCACCAGCCCGAGTTGCACGGACTCGTAGCCGTCGATCTGGGCCGTCTTGGCCTGCACGACGACGCACGGCCCCGCCTTGATGACCGTGGCGGGCACGACGGTGCCGTCGGTCTCGAAGATCTGCGTCATGCCGATCTTGCGTCCGAGGATGCCGGTGACCATTTACTTGTGTTCCTTCCCGAACGCCTTGATCTCGACGTCCACGCCCGCCGGCAGGTCGAGCTTCATCAGCGCGTCCACGGTCTGCGGGGTCGGTTCGAAGATGTCGATGAGCCGCTTGTGCGTGCGGATCTCGAACTGCTCGCGCGACTTCTTGTCGACGTGCGGCGAGCGGAGCACCGTCCACTTGTTCTTCTCGGTGGGCAGCGGCACCGGCCCGGCCAGGCGCGCGCCCGTCCGCTTGGCCGTATCGACGATTTCGTTCGTCGACTGGTCCAGCACGCGGTGGTCGTACGCCTTCAGGCGGATGCGAATTTTTTCACTGAATTGGGCCATTACCGTCCCTGCACTTTCGCGATAATTTCTTCGCTCACCGACGCCGGCGCCGGCTCGTACCGATCGAAGTGCATCGAGTACGAGCCGCGGCCCTGCGTCCGAGAGCGCAGGTCCGTGGCGTAACCGAACATCTCCGACAGCGGCACGCGCGAGGCGATCAGCTGGGTGCCGCCGCGCGCCTCCATCGACTGGATGTGGCCGCGCCGGCTGGTGATGTCGCCGATGACGTCGCCCATTTAGTCTTCCGGCGTCACGACTTCGACCTTCATCATCGGCTCGAGCAGGACCGGACTCGCCTTCACGAAGGCTTCCTTGAACGCCATCGAACCGGCGATCTTGAACGCCATTTCGCTCGAGTCCACGTCGTGGTACGAACCGTCGGTCAGCGCGACCCTGACGTCCACGATCGGGAAGCCGGCGATCACGCCGCCGTGCAGCGCTTCCTTGATGCCCTTGTCCACCGCCGGGATGTACTCGCGCGGGATCGAGCC
>JANOGJ010000455.1:0-11942 GCA_031405995.1 Acidobacteriota bacterium | reverse complement strand
CGGAAACCTCAAGGACTCGACGATGGAGCTGCTGGCGGATCGCGGGAACGGACACTACGCGTACCTGGACTCGCTGCAGGAAGCGCGGCGCGTCCTCATCCGCGAGGGCGATGCGACGCTCGAGACCGTCGCGAAGGACGTGAAATTCCAGGTCGAGTTCAACCCGGCCACCGTCACCGCGTGGAAGCTCATCGGCTACGAGGACCGCGCGCTCGCGCACGAGGACTTCAACAACGACCGGAAGGACGGCGGGGAGATGGGCGCGGGTCACACCGTGACCGTGCTCTACGAGATCGTCCCGGCCGGCGCCTCGTATGCCGAAAGCCGCGACGATGACCGGCCGCTGGTCGATCCGCTCAAGTACCAGACGGTGCCCGTGTCGGCACCGCGGCCCGCGCCGCGGCCCGCGATCGTCACCGGCGAGCTGATGACGGTGAAGGTTCGCTACCAGCGGCCCGACGGATCCACCAGCCGGTTGATCGAGCAGGCCGTTCGCGCCGGCGGCGGCACGCGCTACCTGCCGTTTGCGTCGGCCGTCGCTGATTTCGGGCTGCTGCTTCGGGACGATCGCGCGCCGAGGGCGCGATGGAGTTCGCTGCAGTTCCGCATGAAGACGCTGACCGCGTCCACGGGGCGC
Source organism: Acidobacteriota bacterium (assembly GCA_031405995.1). Taxonomy (GTDB): domain Bacteria; phylum Acidobacteriota; class Vicinamibacteria; order Vicinamibacterales; family SCN-69-37; genus JANOGJ01. The sequence goes on along the minus strand of JANOGJ010000455.1, from coordinate 11,305 downwards.
GAGTCGGATCGCGAGACGTTCGCGGAGCTGGTCGAACTGGCGGCCGGGCTGCGACGAATCAGGAATTAAGTTATTTCACAGTCACGTTCTTGATCGGGTCGCTCTTTTCGAGCTTGTCGGCAATCGCCATCCCCTTGGTGACGTGGCCGATGAGGGCGTACTTGCCGTTCATGCTCGGGATGGCGACGGTCAGAATGAACAGCTGGCTGTCGCCATCCTCGGCTTTCTGGTTCGTGCGGTAGGCGAGGCCGACCGTGCCGCGGGCGAAGGGGCGCTTGGAGATTTCAGCCACGCCGATCGGCCGGATGCTGCCGCTTGGTCCGCTGCCGCCCAGGCCCCATGTGCTTTCTTTCGTCATGTCGCGCGACCGCGGATCGCCGAACTGGACCACGCCGGGCTGGACCCAGTGGATCCGCTGGCCGCGATAGAACCCCTTGGTGGCGAGTTCGATGATCCGCGCGACCGACTTGGGCGCGTCGGCCGGATACATCTCGATCTCGATCACGCCCTTGGCGGTGTCTAGGACCAGGGTCGGCGCAGGCGCGGGTTTCGCCGTTTGTAGGCTCGAGAGCGAAGCGCTAGCCAGAATGAGCGCGCCGACAACGCTAGGCCTGAAACGGGGACGAGCCATCGTCCACCTCCGGGGTGAAAGCGGTCCTAGGATACGCCTCCACCGTCCGGAAAGGAACGGCTTAGGGGCGCCCTCCCCGTCCGCGCGGATTCTCCAGCTTGAAGCCGGCGGGCACCTGCCACACGGACGCCGGAATCGGCTCGCGCCTCACCTCCTTCAACTCGGAGATGGACTGCACCTGGCCGTTCGCGAAGTTCGTATGGCGAATGGAGTAGCCCGAATAGCCCTGCGCGGCCCTGGTGCCGATGACGACCATCTGGTCAGCCATCTGCGGCATCAGGCCCTTCAGGAACTCCGCGAGTTGCTTGGTGACCTCGAAGTCGGCCTCCGAGAGGCCCAGCGCGTCGGGCTCGACGGTGCACAGCTCCACGACCTTCTGCTGCGCGCGCATCCCGTCGTACTTCGCGCACGTCCACCGGCCGGCCTTGTCCGATCCCGTCGCCCGATAGGTGATCGGGGCCGGCGGGGCCATGCCGGGCATGCCGCGGCCGCCGCGCGCCATCATCTTTTCCATCATCGCCCGCTGATCGGGCGGCAGGTTCTTCAGTTGCTCCATCATCCCGGCCATCTGCTTCGACACGTCGTCCATCATGGCTTTCGACAGCTCCGTGTACGTCTTCCGGTCCATGTTGATGATGCGGGCGACTTGCGCGACGCCGTCAAACACCATGACGGTGCCGCCGCCGGCCTCGGTCCGCATGTGCGTCTTGTCGAGCTGCACCTGCGTCGTGGTGACCTTGCCGTCGCGGGTGTCCTGCTGGACGATGACGATGCCCGGCGCCTGCGCGCCCATCACGGTGGCGGCGATGAACGACGAACCCAGAAGAGTGAGCAGCTTCACGATTGCCTCCCAACGTGGGATTGTAACGCGCCGGAGTGGCACAATGGCGAGCGCAAAGTGAGGTGTCCCATGTGGAAGCGGTTCTTCGTCGTTGGTTCGGTAGCCATCGTGCTCGTCGTGCTGGCCGTGGCATTCACGCCGGTTCGCGGCCAGATGGCGCGCGGCGTCACGGTGATCTGTGGCAACTGCGAGGTGCAGCTGCCGTCCCGCGATGGGAGGGCCCCCACGCCCGCGACGGGCGCCGTGCTCCGGAACGACGCCACGGGCGACCTTTGGTTCTACACTTTCTCAACGCGCAACCCGCCCGTGATGCTCGGCACGCTGACGGAGGTGGGCAAGCCCATCGCGTGGCCGACGCCCGAGTAGGCGTGAGGTAGGATCACACGTCTTGCGATCGATTCTGCCGCCCTCGTACGTCAAGCAGCACGGGCACGCCGAACGCGTCGAGCTCGCGACCGATCGGCAGTTTCGCGCCCGGAATACCGTCCGCTACCGGCTGGCGCACTGGCCGATCTGGATCTGGGTGTTCTTCATCGCGCCCGGGCCCATCACGTTCGATCTCTTCGCGAAGGGCCCGACGCAGCCGATGCTGCTCTGGCTCGCGGTCGTGCTCGTGGGAACGGGTCTGGCGGGTTACTTCGGCCAGTTGCCGGGCGTCGAGCCGGCGCCCTACATTCTGCGCTTCAGCGAGGACCGGCCCAATCCGATCTACCGCCGCGTGTGTTACACCCTCGCCTGGAGCGAGATCGTGAGCTACGCGTTGCTCAACACCGCCGGCCTCGTGGACGCGATTGTGAACGGCGCGTGGCGGATGCGCGTGATCTATGACGCGGGATACCTGCCGATTGCGGGCACGATGTGGACGCTCGGCCTGCTGGGCCTGTTGCCGCGCGTACGGCGGTCGACGAAAGGCGAGGGCACCGAGCGCCGGTACTTCTACGGATCGCTCTGGGCCGTGTGCCTCGCGCAGCCCGTGCTGTGGCTGCTCTGGAAGGTGCTGCCGATTTCGCCGGTGTACGACACGTTGAAGCTCGCGGTGTTCTGGGGCGTGCTGGCGTATGCCGGCAACCTCGCGCGGCGAGGTCTGCTGCCGCGCACGCGCCCGATCCTGCCGGGCGAGACCATGGTTTCGGATTAGAGGAGGCACACATGCCAGGCAGAAAACCGGTACGAATCAAGGCCGCCCCGCGCTCCCGGAAGCCGACCCGGCGCAGTTCCGACGGCCGACGCGCGGAGGATCGGCGCATCGAGCCCGTCCGGGGTGCGGAGCGTCGCTCGATCGGCCACGTGACCGTCGAGGTCGCGCGCGCCGGCGCCGCGCGCGTGAAGCGCATGATCTACCCGGCCGGCTTCCGCTGGTCGGTCGACATGAAGAAGGTGGTCGGGACCGCGCTCTGCATGCACGCGCATGTCGGGTTCCTCGTGAGCGGTGAAATCCACATCGAGTACGCCGACGGGTGTGTCGTCGAGTTCAAGGCGCCGCAGGTCGTCGCGATCGAACCCGGCCACGATGGCTGGGTCGTCGGGCGCGAACCGGCCGTCCTCATTGAGATCGACTTTCAGGGTGAGACCGCGCGTAAGCTCGGCATGCCCGACGCGCACCGGCACTGACCGCTATTTTCCCCAGGAGATTCCCATGCGTGCATTCCGTTTCGCGTCGTGGTTCGCGGCGGCCGGCGTGGCGATTGCCATCGCCCCCGGCATTCTCGGTCAAGAGCTCGGCTACGACGACACGCCGTTGCAGCCGGACGGCAAGTGGAAGATCCACGACAGCAAGCGGCCGCGGCCGCCGGTCGTGACGCCCGGCGCGTTTGCGGCGGCGCCCGCGCCGGCTGACGCGATCGTGCTCGTCGGTGCCGGCAGCGACCTCTCGCGGTGGCAGCACGACAACGGCTCGGCGCCCACGTGGGTCATGGCGGACGGTGTGCTATCCACCGGGAAGGGCATGCTGCGGACGAAAGCCGATTTCACCGACGTCCAGCTGCACGTCGAGTTCGCGACGCCCTCCGTGGTCCAGGGCGGCAGCCAGGGCCGCGGCAACAGCGGCGTGTTCCTCGCGAGCGGGTTCGAGATCCAGGTGCTCGACAGCTTCGAGAATCCAACCTACGCCGACGGCCAGGCCGCCGCGATGTACGGGCAGTTTCCGCCGCTCGTGAATGCCTCGCGGAAGCCGGGCGAATGGCAGTCGTACGACATCGCGTTCACGGCGGCGCGTTTTGACGCCGCCGGCACGCTGACGTCGCCCGCGGTGGTGACGGTGTTTCACAACGGCGTGCTCGTGCACAACGCGCGCGCCTTCTGGGGGCCGACACAACACCGGCGGATCGATCCGTACCGGGCCGCCAACGCGCGCGGGCCGATACGCTTGCAGGATCACGGCAACCCCGTGCGGTATCGCAATGTCTGGGTGCGCGAGATTCGAGAGGGATCGTAGGGTGCTGCGCGACCGCTTCCTCGCTTTCGTCGTCGAGCAGTTTCCGTTCGCAATCGATCTCGCCACCGAGGCGTTCGATCGCGTCGTCAAGCGGCCGCCGCCGAAGACGGGCGCCGCGGATGCGATAGAGGCATTCCGGTCGCCGATCGCTGACGCGCTTCGCGCCGCAGCCGTAAGACCCAAGATCGGCGCGAAGGTCGAAACGACTCCCGGAGTGTCCGTGGAGCAGCGCCTCACGCAGGGCGTGGAAGCGCTCGTCGACGCGTGCGACGGATTCCTGCGGCGCGAGTCGCTCGCAGCTGGCCTGACGAACGACGAACGCCTCGAGATGCTGCGCGGCATGCTGCTCACGCGCGCGGTGGACACGCGGCTCAAGACGTTCTTCACCGGATCCGAGGTTCGATACGGATCGACCCCGTTTCAGGGCAAAGGCTTCCGGTCGCTCGGGCAGGAGGCGATCTACGCCTGCGGGATTCGCCTGCACCGGGGCGCGGCGTTTCGACGTGCCGACGGAATCTGGGAGGGCGATGTCGTCGCGCCCATCATTCGTGACGTCGGCGCGGCGATCGCGATGCGCCCGGAGCCGCCGACGATTCGGATGATCCTCAACGCGCAGATGGGCAAGGCCGGGCCGCCCATGGACGGACGCGACCTGCACATCGGCGACTTCTCGTGGGGCATCCTGCCGGCGACGGCGCCGCTCGCGGTGAGCTCGCTCACCGCGGCGGGGTTGGGACTGGCGTTCAAGCGCGCCGGCAGCTCGCGCGTCGCCGTGTCCTTCATCGGCGAGGGCGGGTCGTCGCTCGGCGAGTGGCACGAGGCCATCAACCTCTGCGCCGCGCGCCGCCTGCCGGTGGTGTTCGCGGTCGAGAACAACCAGACGGCGCTGTCGACGCCGGTGGCCGATCAGTCGGCCGTACGGGTGTTCGCGGACAAGGCGATTGGGTACGGCATGCCGGCCGTGACGATCGACGGCACGGATCCGGACGCGATTGCCGCGGCGTTTGCCTGGGCCGCCGAGCGCGCCCGCGCCGGCCGCGGGCCGGCGCTCATCGAGCTCGTCGCGATGCGGATGTGCGGCCACGCCCACCACGACGACATGCTCTACCTCGGCAAGGATCCTCAGGCCTCGTGGGACTACCCGCCGCTCACGCCGCAGGGTTACGCGAACCCCGAGCTCTACAAGTTCTGGGCGGACCGCGATCCGATTCCCACCTATGCCGCGAAGCTTGAAGGTCTCGGCCTCCTGAAGCGCGGCGATCTCGACCGGATGAAGAAGGACGCCCAGGCGATGGTCGAGACCGAAGCGCAGGCGGTCATCGCCGCGCCGTGGCCCGACCCGGCGACGGTCACGGCGGGGGTGACCGCCAACGACCTCGTCAACCGCGCGCGGGTCGAGGTTCTCGACGGCGACGACCGGGCGATGGCGGCCGCGCCCGCGCTCCAGGTCGAGTCCGCGCCGCCGTTCGACAAGAAGGGGACGACGTTTCTGGAAGCCGTGATGCAGGGCGTGGGCGACGCGCTCGCCGCCGACCCGCGGACGTTCGTGTTCGGCCAGGACGTCGGCGGCCAGTACGGCAACGCGTTCCTGCTGTTGCGGCCGTTGCTCAAGGAGTATGGCGACCGCATCATCAACTCGCCGCTCGCGGAAGGCGCGGTGCTCGGCGGTTGCATCGGCGCGGCGCTGGCCGGCCTGCGTCCCATCGGCGAGATGCAGTTCAACGACTTCGTCGCGACCGGTTTCAACCAACTCGTGAACAACGCGGCCAAGATTCGATATCGCTGGGGCGCCAGCGTCCCGATGGTCGTGCGCATGCCGTGGGGTGGCCTCCGGCACGCCGGTCCGTACCACTCGCAGAACACGGAGCCGTGGTTCTACCGGACGCCGGGACTGAAGATCGTCGTGCCGTCCACGCCGCATGACGCGCGCGCGGCGATGGCCGCCGCCGTCGCTGATCCGGATCCGGTGCTGTACTACGAGCACATCGCGCTCTACCGCGACCCGCGCATCAAGCAGCTGCTCGCCGCCGCGCCGCCCGCGCCGCTGACCGTCGGCCAGGCGGCGCTCCGACGCGCCGGCGACGACCTCGCCATCATTTCTTATGGCGCGTACGTGCACGCGGCGCTCCGCGTGGCCGAAAACCTGCACGGGTCGGGCATCGAAGCGAGCGTCCTCGACCTGCGGTGGATTTCGCCGATCGATCGCGAGGCCGTGCTCGGCCTCGCGCGTCGCACCGGCCGCGTCCTTATCGTGCACGAGGACTCGCGCACGGGTGGCATCGGCGAGTCGCTCGCGGCCGTCATTCAGGAACAGGCGTTCGAGTGGCTCGAGGCGCCCGTCCGCGTCATCGGCGCCCTCGACACGCCCGTGCCGTACTCACCACCGCTCGAAGAAGTCTTTCTCCCGAGTGAGGCGGAGATCGAGGCCGCGGCGAGGAAACTCGTTGCGTTTTGTTGGCGGGCGGGGCTTTAGCCCCGCCGACATGCCGGGTCTAAAGACCCGGCCTCCATTCTGAGGACCCGGCCTCCATTCTGTTAGGATCTCCTGTCCGTCGCAATCGACTCTGAAAGAGGGCACGCCATGTCAGGCCATTCCAAGTGGGCCACGATCAAGCACAAGAAGGGGCGCCGCCGACGCCAAGCGGGGGAGGATCTTCACCCGCCTCATCAAGGAACTGACGGTGGCCGCGCGCGCCGCGGGCGGGGACCCCGACATGAACCCGCGCCTCCGCACGATCATCGCCGAGGCCAAGCAGAACAACATGCCGGCCGACAACATCAAGCGCGCGATTCGGCGCGGCACCGGTGAAGAAGAGGGCGTGAGCTACGACGAGGTGACCTACGAGGCCTACGGCCCCGGCGGTGTCGCCATTCTCGTGGAGACGCTCACCGACAACCGCAACCGCACGGTCGGCGAGCTGCGTCACACCTTGACCAAGCACGGCGGGAACCTCGGCGAGGCCAACAGCGTCGCCTGGATGTTCGAGAAGAAGGGCCTCGTGATGGTCGACAAGGCCAAGGCCACCGAGGACGCGCTGATGAGCGCCGTGCTCGACGCCGGCGCCGACGACATGAAGGACGACGGCAGCGCGTGGGAGATCATCTCGGCGCCCGACGCGCACCCGGCCGTCGTCGAGGCCGTGAAGAAGCTGGGCATCGAACCCGACTCCGCCCAGATTGCCATGCTCCCGCAGAACTACGTGAAGCTCGAAGGCAAGTCCGCTCAGCAGATGCTGCGGCTGATGGACGCGCTCGAGGACTACGACGACACGCGGAATGTCTGGTCCAACTTCGACGTCGAGGAGAAGGAAATCGAGGCCTCGCTGGCGAGAGGATTTTCGGGATTGATCCCGGGTCCGCCCGCACCGGCTACGGTTGCGTCGACAGCGACGGCAGCCGCCATCGCCTGGTGGCGTGCGGCGCGCTGGCGTCGGGCCCCCGCGCGACGCTGCCCGAACGGCTTCACCGCATCCATGACGGCCTCGGCCGTCTGCTCGCCGAGCACCGCCCCGATGTCGTCGCGATCGAGAACCTGTTCCACGCGCGGAACGTGAAGAGCGCGCTCGTGCTGGGCCACGCCCGCGGCGTCGCCGTGCTCGCCGGGGTCGAGGCCGGCCTTCCGGTCGTCGAGTACTCACCGGCGGAGATCAAGCTGGCCGTCACCGGCTACGGACGGGCGGAGAAGGGCCAGATCCAGCAGATGATCATGTTGCTGCTCGCGCTCGACACGGCGCCGTCACCGCATGACGCCTCCGACGCGCTGGCCGTCGCGATCTGTCACGCGCACGCGCAGCGACCGGCCACAGGCACAGCCGCCGCCGGACGGGCGCCGCGCCACCTCCGCAGCTGGCGGCACGCGCGGCTGTCCGACCTCGCCAGACGCCAGGCGCCGTGATCGCGCATCTGTCGGGCACGCTCCTTCAAAAGCACGTCCAGCGCCTTGTCGTCGATGTCGGCGGCGTGGGCTACGACGTCGCGGTTCCGCTCTCGACGTTCTACGGCATCGGCGAGCCGGGCGCGCGGGTCGCGCTGAAAATCCACACGCACGTCCGCGAGGACGCGCTCCAGTTGTTCGGGTTCGCCACCGCCCTCGAGCTCACGCTGTTCGAACGGCTGATCTCCGTGAGCGGCATCGGGCCGAAGGTCGCGCTCGCCGTGCTCTCGGGCATCGAGCCGGAGCAGCTCGTGCGCGCGATCCGGTCCGGCGACGTGGCTCGCCTCATCAAGATTCCCGGCGTGGGGAGGAAGACCGCCGAGCGCCTGATCATCGAGTTGAGAGACCGCCTGCCCGAAGTGAGCGGTGCGGAGCCGGCCGCCGCCGACGAAGGCGATGACTTGCGCGCCGACCTCCTCTCCGCGCTCGGCAACCTGGGCTACCAGCGCGGCTCGGTGGAGACGACGGTCGATAAAGTGCTGCAGCAGGCGGAGTCCCGCGCGTTCGAGGTGGTCCTCAGACAGGTGCTGCGTGACATGGCGCGCTGAGGGCCCGATTTGCGATTGTCGGTTGTCGTTCGCCGATTGTAGATTGCCGATTACCGATTGCCGATGACTGACCCTCGTCTCATCAACCCGAGTCGTCTGGACGACGACGCTCAGTACGAGGCGGGTCTCCGTCCGCGCACGCTCGCGGACTACATCGGCCAGGAACGCGTGCGCGAGAACCTGCAGGTGTCGGTGGCGGCGGCGCGGCAGCGCGGCGAGGCGCTCGATCATGTGCTGCTCTTCGGCCCGCCGGGCCTCGGGAAGACGACGCTTGCCTACGTCATCGGGAACGAGATGGGCGTGGCCGTCCGCTCAACGTCCGGGCCCGTCATCGAGAAGGCCGGCGACCTCGCGGCGATGCTGACGAACCTCAAGGCCCGCGAGGTGCTCTTCATCGACGAAGTCCATCGCCTGAACCCGGCGATCGAAGAAATCCTCTATCCCGCCATGGAGGACTTCGAGCTGGACATCGTCATCGGCCAGGGTCCGGGCGCGCGGTCGGTGAAGGTGCCGCTCCAGCCGTTCACCCTCATCGGCGCGACGACGCGCGCGGGACTGCACACGGCGCCGTTGCGGGCGCGCTTCGGCATCACGCACCGGCTCGACTTCTACGGCGAGGCCGACCTCGTTGAGATCGTCACGCGATCGGCGCGGATCCTGCACGTGCCGACCGACCCGGGCGCGGCGGCCGAGATCGCGCGGCGGTCGCGCGGCACGCCGCGCATCGCCAACCGGCTGCTCCGGCGCGTCCGTGATTTCGCGCAGGTGCGCGCCGACGGCCGCGTCACCGAGGCGGTCTGTCTCGATGCCCTCCAACTGCTCGAAGTGGACGCGCACGGGTTTGACGACGCGGATCGCCGTCTGCTCCGGACGATCATCGACAAGTTCGACGGCGGGCCGGTGGGGCTGAACAGCCTGGCCGCCGCCATCGGGGAAGAGAAGGACGCGATCGAGGACATCTACGAGCCCTACTTGATTCAGATTGGGTTTCTCGATCGCACGGCGCGCGGGCGCGTGGCCACGGCGCGCGCGTACGAGTACTTCGGCCTGACGGCTCCGGGAAAGGAACGCCTGTGGTAGCGGGTTTACGGCCGGTCAAGCTGGCGGGGCTGGGGACGTACGTCCCGCCGGGACTCCTGACGAACGCCGATCTCGAGAAGATGGTCGAGACGACCGACGCGTGGATTCGCCAGCGGACCGGCATCATCGAGCGGCACGTCGTCGAGAAGGGCATAGGCACGTCGGACCTGGCCGAGCCGGCGGCGCGCGAGGCGATGCGTGAGGCCGGCGTCGGGCCGCTCGACATCGGCTTCATCGTCGTCGGCACGACAACGCCGGATACCGTGTTTCCGAGCACGGCGTGCACGCTGCAGGCGAAGCTGGGTGCGTCGAACGCGTGGGGCTTCGACCTCGGCGCGGCCTGTTCGGGATTCACGTACGCGATGAGCGTCGGCTACCAGATGGTCGCGACGGGCGCCGTCGAGCACGCCCTGGTCGTCGGCGGCGACGTGATGTCCAGCATCATTGATTACACGGATCGCGCGACGTGCGTGCTGTTCGGCGACGGCGCGGGCGCGGTCGTGCTGTCCGTGGCCAAGCCGGGGGAGCCGGCGATCATCGATTTCCTGAATATCACCGACGGCACGGGCGGCCCGGCGCTGATGATGCCGGCCGGCGGCAGCCGGAGGCCCGCGTCGCACGAGACCGTGGACCAGCGGCTGCATTATGTGAAGCAGGACGGCGCCAGCGTGTTCAAGTTCGCGGTGCGCTGGACCGAGGAGATTTCGCGCCGCATTCTGCAGCGCAACGCGATCGCGGCCTCGGATCTGGATCTCTTCGTCTCGCACCAGGCCAACCGGCGCATCATCGACGCGGCGGCCGAACGGCTCGGCCTCACCGAGAAGCAGGTCATCGTCAACCTCGAGCGCTACGGCAACACAACGGCGGGAACGATTCCGTTGGCGCTGGCGGACGCGCGGAAGCAAGGACGACTGAAGAACGGTGATTTGGTCCTACTGGCCTCGGTGGGGGCGGGGTTTACCGTCGGCTCCGTGTTGCTGCGCTGGGGATTGGATTAGGGCCGTTCTCACTTTCCTGTAGCGAGCAGCCCTACCGAAACAGGCCAGAATGTTCGCGGTAGTGGGCGGTTTCCTGCTACGAGGAAGTGAGAACGGCCCTAGACTAGTTCGACCCTCGGCCATGAGGGCTCCCGATCATGATTTCAACTCAAGCGCGGGGTCAACGGCCGAACGCCATGCGGGCACCAGGAGCGCCAACACCGTCACGGCAGAAAGCGCGAGTGCCGAGATGATGAACACGTGCGCTGCTGTTGGCGAAACGCCAAAAAGGTAACCGCGTAGTGCATGACTCGTCAGCAGAGCGGCAGGCACACCAGCCGCGAGCGCCAGACTGACGACGTGAGCAGCATCTCTGAGCACTAGGCGGTGCACTTGGCCGGCGGTGGCGCCAAGCGCAAGTCGAATCGCGATATCCCGACGCCGATCGTTCGCAATCCGCAGGCCCAGAGCGTACGCGCCAAGGAGCGCGAGAACGAGAGCGGCCGCACCGAGGACGCCAGACAATCGCGCGCGAAATCGTTGACCGGCAAGAATGTCGGCCACAAGCAATTCCATTGTGGTCGAACGAGTCACAATGGTGGCCGGGTCGTGGTTGCGGACAGCCTCAGTGATCGCCCCCATCAGCGGACCCGTTGCGGTCGATGTCCGGATGACGAGATTGTTGATGCCCGCGTAGCTCGAGTTCAGCAGATAGAACGTGGCGAGACCTTCGTCATCAAGATCGCGCTGTCGTACATCTTCGACGATCCCAATCACAGTGTGACGCCGAGTCGAGGGCAGAACATTTTGAAAGCTCCTGCCGATGGAGTTGCCTCCTAGCAACTGGTCGAGGCTCCGTG
>JANOGJ010000443.1:0-8913 GCA_031405995.1 Acidobacteriota bacterium | reverse complement strand
GCGACCGCGGCCGCGGCCGGCGCGCCCGATTTGCCCCTGATCGCCAAGATCGAGAAGCCGCAGGCCGTCGAGCACCTCGACGAGATCCTCGACGCCGCCGACGGCGTCATGATCGCCCGCGGCGACCTCGGTATCGAGCTGCCGCTCGAGACGGTGCCGGCCGTCCAGAAGCGCATCATCCGGGCGGCCCGGCGCCGCGGCGTCCCCGTCATCGTGGCGACCGAGGTGCTCGAGTCGATGCGGTCGTCGCCGCGTCCGACCCGTGCCGAAGTGACGGACGCCGCCCACGCCGTCGACGAAGGCGCCGACGCGATCATGCTGGCCGGCGAGACGGCCGTCGGGCGGTATCCCGTGCGCGCGCTCGAGATGCTCGACGCCATCGTGCGCGAGGCCGAGAAGTCCGCCGATCCGGTGCATGACGGGGGGCCCGACGGGTGGGGCGGGATCGAGCACGGCCGGGCGCTCGCGGAAGCGGCCGTGGCCCTCGCGGTGCGCGCCCGCGCCGCCGCCATCGTCGCCGTCACCGAAGCGGGCACGACGGCCCGCATGCTCGCCGCCCTTCGTCCCACCGCGCGCATCATCGCGGCGACGCCAAACGCGAGGACCGCGGCGCGGCTGGCGCTCGTCTGGGGCGTGACGCCGATCATCACCCCGCAGGCGACGCTCGCCGCCGTGCGCGAGAGGCTCACGGCCAGCGCCCTCGTCCCGCCAGGCTCCACCGTGGTGTTCGTCGCGATGCAGAGTGTCCTCGGTCGCGAGGACGCCAACTTCGTCCACGTCGAGAGGCTCTGATCGATGGCGCGGACGGGCGCGAGATCTGCGCACGTGCTCCAGGTCATCTTCGACAACTCGCTGCTGCTGATCGTGGGCGCGGTCACGGCCCTCGCGTGGGCCAACCTCGGCCTCGAGTCCTACTCGCGCCTGACAGCCGCCGCGCATTTCGCGGTGAACGACATCGCGATGGTGTTCTTCTTTGCGCTCGCGACGAAGGAAGTCTTTGAGGCGACACTGCCCGGCGGGCCGCTCTCGTCGGTGCGGCAGGCCGCGGTGCCCGTGTTCGCCGCCGTCGGCGGGATGGCCGCGCCGGCCGCGATCTACCTCTGGTCCGTCGCAGCGCTTGGCCAGCCTGAACTCAGCCGCGGGTGGGCCATTCCGTGCGCCACCGATATCGCGTTCTCCTATCTGGTGGCTCGGCTGATTTTCCGCCGCGGACATCCCGCGATCCCGTTCCTCCTACTCCTGGCGATCGCGGACGACGCCCTCGGCTTGATTGTGCTGGCGATCTTCTATCCGAGCGGTGCGGTGTCGGCCGCGGTGCTCGTGGCCTGGCTCGTCCCGGCGTTCTTGCTGGCCTGGGGCCTCCGCCGGATGGGCATCGAGAGTTTCTGGATGTACGTCCTCGGCCCGGGCGCGCTCTGCTGGGTCGGTCTTTACGTCGGCGGGCTGCATCCGGCGCTCGCGCTGGTGCCCATCGTGCCGTTCATGCCGCACCACGCGTCGGACCTCAAGACGTTCGGGCGGCGCGAGGCGATCCGGCTCGCGACGATGCACCGGTTCGAGCAGTGGTGGAAGGTGCCGGTCCAAATCATCCTGCTGGCGTTCGGCTTCGTGAACGCGGGCGTGCCGCTCACGAGCGTCGGCCCGGTGACCTGGGTGGTGGCGGGCAGCCTGATCGTGGGCAAGCCGATCGGCATCGTGCTGACGACGGCTGTCGCCGGACTATTCGGCTTCCGGCGCTCGAAGGACCTCGACTACCCGGCGCTCGTCACGCTCGGGATCACGGCCGGGATCGGCTTCACCGTCGCGCTGTTCTTCACGACGGCGTCGTTTCCGCCCGGGGCCGTCCTGGACGAAGCGAAGATGGGCGCGCTGCTCAGCTTCGGCGCCGCCTTTATTGCCATCGCGGTTGGGAAAGCGCTGGGTATCCGAAGGACGTAATCGGCAATCGGAAATCGGCGATCGTCAATCGGAATCGACGATCGATGCATCGATAATCGGTTGTGCCGATATCTCGATTTCCCGATTCCTCGATTCCCGATCGCCGATTCCAGATTACCGATCGCCGATGCGAGTATCAGCTCTTGGCCTTTGGCGGCGACTCCGCGTAGCGCTTGAGCGCGGTGAGCGAGATCTGCCAGCCGCGCGAGACCACCGCGTAGTACCGGCGCCAGCGATCCGACGCGTCGTAGCCGTCCTGGCGGACGTGGAGCTTGCAGCCTCCCGGATCCTCTTCGCACGTGACCTCGAGCGCCATCGGGCCGATCGGATCGCCTTCGGGCGGGATCCAGTAGGCATCGGCGACGAAGAAGTGCTCGCCCGGGCGCACGTCGACGACCGTGCCGTGGAACACGCCGCCGAGCGAGCCGAGCAGGTCGTCGCGATAGGGCGTCGTCGCCCACTCGATCGCGTAGACGCCGAGCGGCACGGGCGTCGTGACCGACCGGACGGCCTGCCACCACGCGCGCAGGGCGTCTGGCGCGAAGAAACAACCGAAGACAGTCGCCGGCGTCGCGGCGATGACGAGGTGCTGCTCGAATCGCTCGCCGAGCTCCTGCGGGTCCAGCGTCGACATCAGGCCTACGGCTTCGCCCGCAGCGTCTGGACGTACGCGACGATCGCCCACACCTGCTCCTTGGAGAGGTCTTCCGAAAACGTCGGCATCTTCGGCGACGACCGGCCGTTCCAGACCCTGTAGAACACGACGCCGTCGGGGTTACGGGCGGCGCGCCCGGCGAGGGTGAGGTTCATGTCGTTCAGATGTTTCTTATCGGCATCCGGGCCGTTGCCCTTGCCCTCGGGGCCGTGGCACCGCTGGCACTTGCCGGCGTAGAGCTTTCGGCCGGCGGCCACGACCGCCTCGTTGACGGTGAGGGGGCTTTTTTCTTCGGCCGCGCCCGGCGGAATGGTCCAGCCGCCGGCGCGGCCACCGCCGCGCGGACCCTGCGGTGCCGGGGCGGTCGCTTGGCCGGCCGACTGGGCCGCGACAAATGACGTAAGAAGCGCGCTACCGGCGACCGTGAACGCGAACGACCACATCAGCCTACGCAACATCCAGGATCCTCCGTGAATCAACCGAGACCTAATACTGTAGAAACTTCGCCCGCGTTTCCAGGAAAGGCGGAAGGGCGGCAGCCCAGCCCCGAGCCAGCTCCTCCGTCGTCGCGCCAGATTCGAGTCCCTGGCGCAGTGCCGCGGAGCCATAGAGGATGTCGATGGGCGGTTTCACCCGCTCGTACTCGTACGGCGGTTCGCGCCAGGCAAACGCGCCTGGTCCCGCCGATCGCACCGCCTCAATCACCGCCACCCCTGTTTCGACCGGCCGAAAGGTGGCCCGGTCGGTGACATGAATCTGGCAGCCGCCGCAGGCCGCGTGTGCATGCTTATGAAATGTCGGCTCGAACAACGCGGGCCTGAAGTGGACGCCCGGCAGGCCGCGCCGGTTGAGGTCGGCCGCCACCACCTCCGGGTCAGCCCAGGGCGCGCCCGCCAGTTCGAACGGCCGCGTGGTGCCACGCCCTTCCGACACATTCGTGCCCTCGAGCAGCACCGTGCCTGGATACACGATCGCGCTGTCGAGCGTCGGCAGGTTGGGCGACGGCGGGATCCACGGCAGGCCGGTCTCGTCGGCGAACTGGCCGCGCGTCCAACCCTGCATCGCCACGACTTCGAGCTTGGCGCCGATCCCGAAGTGCTCGTTGAACATCCGCGCCAGCTCGCCGATGGTCATGCCGTGGCGCATGGGGATGGCGTAGAGACCGACGAACGACTCGTAGCCCGCGTCGACCATCGGTCCTTCGACGCCGATGCCGCCAATCGGATTCGGACGGTCGCAGACCACGACCGGCAATCCCGCCTTGCGCGCCGCGATCAGGCAGTAGGCCATGGTGTAGATGTAGGTGTAGATCCGCGTGCCGACGTCCTGAAGGTCGACGACGAGCGCATCGAGTCCGGCGAGCATCGCCGGGGTCGGCTCGCGCGTCTCGCTGTAGAGCGAGTAGACGGGCACCCGGCGCCGCGCGTCGTCGGCGTGCGGCGATTCGATCATGTTCTCCTGGACGTCCGATCGGAACCCGTGCTGCGGCCCGAAGAGCGCGCCGATGCGGACGCCGGCCTCCTCCGCGCGATCCGCCACGTGCCGAAACCGCGCATCGACCGACGCGGGATTCGACACGAGACCGATCGTGCGGCCCCGCAGGAGCTGGCGATCGAAGAGGACGTCCGAGCCGAGCAGCATGGTGATAACGCGATGGCCGGGTGGGGCCTACCGATGAAGGCGACGGGCGAAGTACGCCGCGGTCATCGCGTCCCCGTAAGTATTGCAGATCAGATTCACGGTGTCCGTGCTGCCGAGGATCGTGACGTCGAGCGCGCGTTCGGCGCGATCGACGCCGCCGATGCGATGCCAGGGCCACGCCCGCACGCTGGCTCCGACGTGGATCAACCGCTGCGACGTGAGCAGCACCTTGCCGGGCTGGTCGGTCAATCCCACGAGGCAGGCCGGCGCGACCATGTGACAGGTATCGGCGCCGATCACGCGATGCTGCGTCGTGATGACGGGGAGCGCCCGATTCCAGAACGCGGCCAGCGCCTCGAGGCCGTCCATCATCTCGACCTGCCGCTCCGCTTCGTCGGGCGCGGACGCCGGCGCCGCCCTGTCGGCGGTGAGCTGCGCGATGGCCTCGGGTGTGGGCGCGGCCTCGGCGGCCAGCGCGGCCTGCCACCAGGATGTATGCGAGGACGCGGACGGCGCGGACTTGCGAAAAACCCGCCAGATCACGGCAGGCCGTGCACCGCTGCTTCGACGATCAGGTGCACCGTTTCCAGGGACACGAGCGCCGCCGCCAGGATGAGCGCGGCGATCGCCAGGCGCGGGGCGACTCGCGGTGAAGATGCCGGGCTCTCCGGAACGAGCAGCCGGCGGACACGATGCTCCACGCCTTCACCCCGGTAGAGGGCGCTTGCGGGCAGCGGTTGCGGCTCGAGCGCGGCCGGAGCCAGTCGCGCGACCTTGACGAGGGCCTGGGCCAGGAGCGGACGGCCGGCCTCGCCCAACCGGGCCGCCCGGTCATCAGCGGCCTCTTCCGTCGCCGCATGCCAGTCGGCGATGAGGCGCCGCGACACCGGCAACCAGCCGAGCACATCGGGCAGCGCGCTGAGCACCGCGCGCCGCAGGTTGTCGCGGCGGTCGATGTGTCCCTGTTCGTGGGCCAGAATCGCGCGCATCTCCTCCGGCGTGCAAGCGGCCAGCACCGACCGCGCCACGATCAATCGCGGCCGAAATAATCCGACCACGCTGACGATGGGAAAGACGGAGGACACGGCAAAGACCGGCACGTCGATTCCCTCGAGCGTCGCCGGCTCGGCGTCCGCCATCCAGCGGCGGACCACCCGGTCCGTGGTCCGGACCATCAGGTACCAGCGCGCGGCGGCGATGCCCGCGAGCCCGACCGTCATTACCGCGAGGACGACGAGCAGGGTGCCCGTCGTCTCGAGGCGGCCGTGCGGCTCGAACGCGACGAACGCGATCGCCACGAGCGCCGCCAGGCCACACGATGCCGCGGCGGGCAGCAGGCGAATCGCGAGCGCCGTCGCCGCGCGCGACCGCGGTCCGCCGGCCCGCGCGCGACCCGACAGCCAGGGCACCAGCGCGGCGGCCACGAGTCCCCCGATGGCGAACGCCGCCAGGCTCAACACGGCCAAGCGCACCTCGTAGGTCATGGCTTGTCCTTGAGCTCGGCAAGCCGGGCACGCACGAGCATGGCCAGCTCGTCGAGCATCGCGCGGTCGCGGTCGCCGACGGCGTCGACGAAACAAGACAGCAGGGGCGCGAGCGCGGCGCCGCCGCCTTCGAGCGCCGTCCGCAGGGCCGTCGCCGCGCGCGCGGATTCGAACTCCGGTCGCGTGAGCCTGGGTTGATAAAAAAACGCTCGTCCCTGCTTCATTCGCGCCAGCACGCCCTTGCGGTGCAGGCGGTCGAGCGTCGTCATCAGCGTGGTGTACGCAATCTCCGGAAACGCGGGAGTCAGCTCGCGGACGGACACGGCCGTGTCACGGTTCCAGAGCGACTCGAGGACCCGCCATTCGAGCGGGCCGAGCAGGCCGGTCGGCATGGGCACGAGTGTAATACGATCGGGCTGGTCATGAACCTGATCGGTCTGGGCGCGGTCCTCGCCCTCGCGATCCCGTCGGGCGCCGTCGGCCAGGCGCCGGATTCCGGGGCCGTCGACGCCGGCCGGAAGATCTACGCGGCCGAGAAGTGCTTCACCTGCCACCAGATCGCCGGGAAGGGAAACAGAGTCTTCCCGCTCGACGGCGTAGGCCGCCGCCTGACGCCGGTGGAGATCCGGAGGTGGTTCACCCACACGGTCGAGATGGAAGATCAGTTGCCCAAGCGGCCGGCGATCCGCATGTCGTCGAGGAAATACAGGTTCAGCCCCGCCGAACTGGACGCGTTAGTGGCGTACTTGCAGTCACTCAAATAGCCCGGAACCGACTACGTGTCTATGCGCTCTGCCCCCGCGTAGACGTTGAAGCGGCCGTCGCGCGCAAAGCCCACGAGCGTGAGGTTCGTCGCGCGGGCCGCATCGATCGCCAGACTTGACGGCGCGCCGACGGCGACGATGGCCGCCACGCCGGCGGCGACCGCTTTCTGGACGATTTCGTACGCCACCCGTCCGCTGACGGCCAGGAGCGCGTCGAGGGCGGGGAGTCGTCCGGCCGCGAGCGCCGCGCCAACGACCTTGTCCACCGCATTGTGCCGGCCGACATCTTCGCGCACGAGCCACGCCGCGCCGGTCAGGTCGCACAACGCCGCGCCGTGAAGTCCGCCCGTGCCGGCGAAGACCGCTTGTCCGGCCAGGAGGGTCGCCGGCAACGCGGTGATGACGGCGGCGGCGATTCGAGGCGCATCAGGTCTCACCGCCCGCCCCCGGTCGAGCGCGCGGAGGGTGAGCGCTCCGCAGAGCCCGCACGCGCTCGTTCCAGACAGCGCGCGACCAGGGAGGCGCTCCGCCAGGTTGATGCGTGGCGCGAGCGCGACGCGCGCGCAGTCCGCCGCGTCTCCGCCGGCCGTCTCGACGCGGCCGATCTCCACTCCGTGGACATCGTCCAATCGGTCGATCACACCTTCCGTGTACAGCAGGCCGAGCACCAGATCGCGATCGTCCCCCGGAGTGCGCATGAGGAGGCCGAGCGATCGGGGGGTCGTCTGATGCGGTTGCGTCAGCAGGACCTCGAGCGGCGCTTCGATCGCGACAAGGTCCGACTCCGTCCGTGCGCCGGCGGCGTCGAGACGCGTGACCGGGTCGACGCGCGCGCGAGCGGTCACGGCCGGCTCCGCCGGCGCCACAGGCGAAAGGCTTCGACGATGAGGCTGATCGCGCCCCAGCCGGCGAGGGCCGCGGCCGGCCACGCGAGCGACCGCGGCACGAGGATCGCCAGCGCGCAAATCGCCGCCATGAGGAGGCCCGTCCAGAACAAGGGCGCGGACTCCCACTGCTCGAGCTGGCGCGTGCCCAGCACAGCCGCGCCCAGGCTGTGCCCGAGGCCGGTCACGGTTCGCAGCGCGCGCCGGGCGGATCGGCGGGCGCGACCTCGCGGCCTTTGCCCGACGACGACGCGGCGCCGGCCCTCGAGCAGAATCTCAGTGGACCGGCGGAGATCGTCCTCGTAGTGTTGCTGCATCGTCCGCGCCACGCCTTCGTCCTCGATGGCGACGTCCAGCTCCCAGTTGCCGACCCAGCTGTTCAGGTTCAGGTTCGTCGAGCCGATGCGCGCCCATCGCCCGTCGGCGACGGCGGTCTTAGCGTGCATCATGCTGCCGTTCCACTCGAAGATGCGCACTCCCGCTTCCAGCAGGATGCGGTAAAGGGTGCGCGAAAGCGGTACCGTCCAGCTCACGTCGCTGCCTTGCGGGAGGAGGAGGCGCACGTCGACGCCGTCCCGCGCGGCCTCCTGCAGCGCCATCACGAAGGGTCCGTGGCCGACGAAGTAGGCGTCGGCGATCCAGAGCGAGCGCCGCGCCAGGACGCCGACGAGCAGGTCCGTTCGCAGCATCGTCGCCGTGAACGGCTCGGTCGGGATGATGCGCACGTGCACGCCGCCCGCGGCGCCTGGCGTCGGCTCATCGGGAATGGGCACCTCAGCAGGGTTGCCTCCGGCGAGCCCCCAACTTGCCGCGAACGCGCGCTCGGCCTCCGCCACGGCGGGTCCCACGAGTTCGATGCCCGTGTCGCGCCAGGGATCCTGTCCCTTGTCGGGGCGTCCTTCCCACATTTGGCCGAGGCACAAGCCCGAGATGAAGCTCACGCGTCCGTCGATCGAGAGGAGCTTGCGATGGTTGCGCTGGGTCCACCCGAGGGCGGTCGTGAGCCGCGGCGGGTTGAAGACGCGGACGTCGCCGCCCGCTTTGACGATCGGCCGGAACAGGCCGAGCAGGGGCCCGACGCCGCAGCCGAACCAGTCGTAGATGAGCCGCACGCTCACGCCGGCGCGCGCGCGCTCGGCGAGCAACTCGACGAATCGGCGTCCGACCGCGTCGCGGTGGACGATGTACATCTCGAGGTGGATCGTGCGTTGGGCTTCGCGAATGGCCTTCTCCCAGGCGGGGTAGTTCTCGGCGGCATCGCGAAGGACGCGGACGTGGTTGCCGCCGACGAGGGGCGCGCCCGCCACGCGACTGAACGCCTGATTGGCGACGCTGCGCAACGCCGCCAGGTCGAGCACCGGCCGAGCCATGCCGGATGATAGGCGCGGAAACGACGTCGGGGGGGGGGTTTTGGGAAAAGAAAAAAAAAACCCCCCACCTCGTTTACGCGCCAAAAAAACCGCAATGCTCGGCCCGTGGTCGACCAGGCGGCGGTGGGCCGCGGCGCCCAACAGGCGGTCAGTCGCGTGGTGATCGGTAGAGGGAGG
>JANOGJ010000422.1:0-5232 GCA_031405995.1 Acidobacteriota bacterium | reverse complement strand
TTCCTGTAATACTCCGACTGAAACGTCTCCATCGTCTTCTTCATCTTCACGGCGTCGCCCTTGGTGTGTCCGTGGCACACGATCGGATTCTGGCCGCCCGTCGTCTCGATGAAGACGTCGGAGAAGATCAAGTCCGTGTCGATTTTGATCGACGCGACGTGCGCCATATGAATCGACTCCTCGAGCCGGCCGACCCACTGCGCGTGGTACAGCGTGATGCTCGTCGGAGAAATGACGACCTGCGCGGGAAACACCCGGTTGCCCCGGCTCAGCCGGCACGCCCGGAAGACGTGTTCCCCGGGCAGGCGCCGGCTCTTGCGGAGCACGAACCAGAGCAGGAGCACGGCCACGCCCAGCAGAACGGCGAGCGTCCAGTAGACCCAGGAATAGGTGGCGGCGGGAGCAGTGGGATCCATAAGCGGGAATGGTAAGCTATCGCGTGCCGCATCGCGCTCCCGGGTCGCCGGCACGCGGCCCTCGCCAATACCTCACGGGCCGGCCCATCGCGTACTACCGGCCGACCGGCCATCCCGCCATCCGTTCGCTCATCGACAACGGGTTCCAGGCGTTCAACGCCGGCCGCCTGTCGGAGGCGTGCCACATTTTTTCCGACAAGATGCTCCACCCGAAGAGCCAGACGACGATCGGGCTCACGATCGCGGGCGCGCTGACGCCCGCCGGCCTCGGCGGGTGCGTCAACGAGATGATGGAGCGGGGGCTCGTCGATTTCATCATCTCGACGGGCGCCAACCTGTACCACGATCTGCACTACGCCCTGAACTTCACGCTGCGCCGCGGCTCGCCATTCCTCGACGATCGCAAGCTGTACGCCGCCGGCGTCATCCGCATCTACGACGTCCTCTTCCCGGCCACCGTGCTCCTCGAGACCGACGCCTACATCCGGGAGTTCCTGGGGCGGTCGGGCCTCGACGGCCCGGTGTCGAGCGCGGAGTTTCATTACCGGCTCGGCGAGGACCTGCTGCGCACCCGCCCCGGCTGCGCGGCCCACTCGGTCGTCGCGCGCGCCGCCAAGCTCGGCGTGCCGCTCTACACGTCGTCGCCCGGCGACAGCTCGATCGGCATGAACGTCGCCTGGTTCGAGCTGATGACCGGCAGCCGGTTGATGATCGATCCGAACCTGGACGTGAACGAAGTCTGCGCGATCATCCTGGCCGGCAAAAAGAACGGCTGCGTGATTCTCGGCGGCGGGTCGCCGAAGAACTTCTACCTGCAGGGCCAGCCGACGCTGTGGGAGGTGTACGGCATCCCGAAGGGCGGCAACGACTACTTCATTCAGATCACGACGGATCAGGTGGTGTGGGGCGGGCTGTCGGGCGCCACCCCGTCGGAAGCGGTCAGTTGGGGCAAGGTCAACCCTGGCGTGCTGCCGGACACGGTCGTCGCCTACAGCGACTCGACCATCGCGTTTCCGCTCTTCTGCGAGTACGCGGTCGGCAGCAAGTACGGCAAACGGAAACGCAAGGGCCTGTACCACCAGCGCGAAGCGCTCGTCGCCGATCTCCGGCGGCAAGGCAAGGCTCCCGCGGCGAAGCGCGCGAAGAAACGGGCGACATGACACGGGAGACGCCGCCGAGAGTCCCGGGGGCGCTGCTGCCGCTCCGCGGTCAGGTGATCGAGATGTAATGGCGCGCACGTTCCTCACAGGCGGCAGTCTCGTCCTCGCCGATCGCATCGTCGGCGGGCAGACGCTCGTGATTGAAGGCGAGCGGATCGTGGAGATCGCGGGCGGACCCCGGGCGGTCACCGCCGGTGAGACGCGCGTGGATGTGAGCGGCTGCCTGGTGGTGCCGGGGTTCATCGACGTGCACGTGCACGGCGCGGCGGGCACGGACGTGCTGGACGGGCCCGGCGCGGTGGCGGCGGTCGCGGCGGCGCTGCCGCGCTGGGGTGTGACGGCTTTCTGTCCGACGTCGATCGCGTGCGCGCCCGCGGCGCTTGAGGCGTTTCTCGACGCCGTGGGACGCCTGCGGGCCGCGCCGGTGTCGTCCGGTCGCGCGCGCGTGCTGCCCGCGCATCTGGAGAGCAACTTCCTCAACCCCGAGTTCCGCGGCGCCCAGCCGGCGGCGTGCCTGCGGGTGCCGGCGACGACCGCGGCCGCCGCCGATGGAGAGTTCTCGAGCGCCGACATCCTCAGGGTCGTCGACGGACGAAAGGCCGACGTCGGCATCTTCACGCTCGCGCCGGAAATCGACGGCGGGCTCGCGCTGACGCGATCGCTCGTCGCCGCGGGCGTCCGCGTGTCGCTCGGCCACTCGGGTGCGACGTTCGAGGAAGGCGAGGCTGCCATCGCGGCCGGCGCGCGTCACGCGACCCACCTCTTCAACCGCATGCGGCCGATGACGCATCGCGAGCCCGGCCTGGCCGGCGCCGTGCTGGCGAGCGAGGACATCGCGGCCGAGCTCATCTGCGACGGCTGCCACGTGCACGCGGCCATGCTCCGCGTCGCCATTGCCGCCAAGCAGCCGTCCCGGATCATGGCCATCACGGACGGCACGGCGGGATCAGGCCTGCCGACGGGATCGCGCGCGACGCTCGGCGGACAGGCGATTACGGTCGGCGACGTCGCGCGGCTCGCGGACGGCACGACGGCAGGCAGCGTCGCCACGATGGACCGTGTGTTTCGGTGCCTGGTGGGCGACTGTGGTTTCGACGTCGTCCAGGCGGCCCACATGACATCGACGACCCCGGCCCGCGAGCTGGGCCTCCTCGGCCACGGCGTCATCGCGGTGGGCGCGGTGGCTGATCTGGTGGTGCTGGGCTCACGCCTTGAAGTGGTTTCGACGTGGATTGGCGGGGTTCAGGGGTTCACGGTTCAACCGTGAACCCTGAACTTTGAAGCCCAGAATGCCGTCCTGATGAGCGTGGCCCGTCTTGCCCCAGCCTCCTGCCTGACCCTTGCCGTGCTGGCGCTGCCCGCGTGCGGGGTCAACATCGATCACGAGGGCTACATCGAGCGCGAGGAAAAGCGGTTTCCCGCGACCTCGGCCGTCGATGTCCATCTCTACACGTTCGACGGGCTCGTCGAGGTGCGGTCCTGGGATCGCCCGGAAATCGTCGTCGAGATCGAGAAGCGCGGGCAGGACAAGGAAGCCGTCTCCAAGATCCAGATCATCGCCGATCGGACCGGCAACCGCGTACAGGTTGAAGCGCGCCACCCCGGCGGCCGCACCGTGTTCGTCGGGTTCGGGTCGTTCCGGTCGCCCAGCGCGAAGCTCATCGCGAACATCCCGCGCAAGACCAACCTGGTCGTCCGGTCGGGTGACGGATCGATCCTCGCCGAGCGGATCGACGGCCGGCTCGAGCTGCGCACGAGCGACGGCAGCATCCGGACGGTCGAGACGTCAGGCGAGCTCCTGGCCGAGACAGGCGACGGCAGCATCCAGCTCGACGAGGTCAGCGGCCGCGTCGAAGCGCGGACGAACGACGGCACGGTGCGCATCTCCGGCAGCCCGTCGGTCCTGCGCGCCAGGTCGGGCGACGGATCGATCGTGCTGCGCATTCGCCGAGGCACGGTCATGGCGGACGACTGGATGGTGGCGACGAGCGACGGCTCCGTGTCGGCCGAGTTGCCCGACGGATTCAACGCGGACATTGAAGCCGATCCCGGCTCCGACGGCCGCGCCCGCAGCGAGCTCACGCTCGTCAACGCCTCAGGCGGCACGCGCGAACAGCGCACGCTCCGCGGCCGGCTCGGCCAGGGCGGACGCCTGTTTATCCTCCGAACGGGCGACGGGACGATCCGACTGACCAATTACTGATCCGTACGGCAGGCACGCCGGGTACGCCGGGTGGGTCGGGTACGTCGGCCCCGTGTGATAATTCCGTCAGACCCCGCTGATGTCGGTCCCTCCCTTCCGGTTCGCGCTGACCGCTCTGGGCGTATTGGTGTGCGTTGTTGGCCCAGGCGCGCGACAGCAGGCTCCGGCAACAGGCGCCGCCACAGCCGCGAGAGTCAGCGCGCCCGACACCCTCGCCGGACAGTGGGTGTTTGACGACGACGAGTCGATTGAGGATCAGCGCAATTGGCGTCGGCCGGTCGGCGGCGGGCGACCGGCGGCGTTGAATCCGCCCAATGGGGGACGGACGCAGCCGCCTGCCGGCATAGGTTCGTCTTCCACGATGGGCGGGAACATTCCTCGGCCGCCGCGCGGCACGTCCGGAACGTTCGAAACGGCGTTTCGCCGCACCTTGCGGGACCTGCTCGAGATTGCGGAGAGTTACTCGATCAAAGTGGACGCGGGCCGCGCGACGGTGATCGACGACCTCGGACGCGCCCTGGTGTTCACGCTGAACGGCCGCAAGGAAAAGCACCGGCTCGGGGCCACTGAATTCGAGGCGCGAAGCGCCTGGGACGGCGTGCGGCTCACGCTCGACGTCGAGGCGTACGGCGGCTTCAGGATGTCCCAGGTATTTCAGCCGAGCGAGGACGCGCAATCGCTCTTCGTCGCCATGGTCGTGCAGAAGCCGAAGTTCACGCCGCCGATCAAGGACGTCACGCGCGTTTACCGGCGCGCCGCGCCGTCGACGGCACCGGCCAGCCTGAACGCATCCGCCCGCTCACGGCACTTGCTGCAGCGCCCGCTCTGACGATCGCCGGCCGGGTTCATGCAAGACAGCGTGAGCTCGAGCGGCACGCCCAGCTCAAGTCCGAGCCGCACCACATCCTCTTTGTGAAGGCCTGAGAGCGGCGCCGCGATCGCCAGGTCGTGCCCGAGGCCCAGCGAGAGCGCGCGCGCCATCGCGGCGAAAAACTCGGGTGTCGCGTCAGGAAACGGATTGCCGGCGAGCGGACCGAGCGCCAGCCGGTCGACGCGGTGACGCGCGCACCAGACCGCGGCCTTGGCCGTGAGGATGATGTTGCGGCCGTCGAGGTAGACGTCCTCGTCCGGCGTGTCGTACGCCGGCGGCCGGCCTCGCCCCGCCCTGGGCGTCGCGGTATAGACGCCCCCATTGTCGTGCGCGTGTGTGGTCCCGCGCTCGCCGCGCCCGGCAAACGGCGGGGCGTTCAGGAGGCGCTCGATGGCCCGCGCTTCCGCGTCCTCCCACGCCAGGCCGGCCCTCACGTGGATCGGCCAGACGCGGTCGTGGTCCCGGCGCTCGAGCGCGACGAGCACCGCGCTGTCGAGGCCGCCGGAAAAGAGCACTGCGGACATAGGGGTCGTACCTCGATCTGTGGGAAACTCCTGGAAACGACGCCCGACGTCGTTTCCC
>JANOGJ010000419.1:0-1830 GCA_031405995.1 Acidobacteriota bacterium | reverse complement strand
CTCAGCGAACGCGTCGACGTCATCGTCGCCACGGTCGCCTTCGGGATGGGGATCGACCGCTCGAACGTCCGGTTCGTCGTGCATGCCGGAGCGCCGCGGTCCATCGAGCACTATCAGCAGGAGTCGGGGCGCGCGGGGCGCGACGGCCTCGAGGCGGAATGCCTGTTGATCTACTCCACCGCGGACTTCATGAAGTGGCGTGTGATGCTCGAAGGCAACGGCGAGCTGACCGACGCAGCCGGCACGCTCCTGCGGCAGATGGAGCGGTACGCGGCGAGCGTCGGATGCCGTCACCAGCACCTCGCCGAGTACTTCGGTGATCGGTACGCGACCCACGGCTGCGGGGCGTGCGATTACTGCCTCGACGAGCTCGAGCCGGCCGCCGCGCCAACCGTCCTCGCACGCCAGATTCTGTCGTGCGTCGTCCGGGTCGGGCAGCGCTTCGGCGCGATGCACGTGGCGAGCGTCCTGCGCGGGCACGCCAGCGAGCAGGTCGTCGCCAGACGCCACGAGAGGCTGAGCACGTTCGGCCTGCTGCCCCACGCCTCGGTCGCCGAGGTGCGCGGGTACATCCAGCAGCTCACCGCCTTCGGCCTGCTGCGCATGACCGACGATGCGTATTCGGTGCTCGTGCTGACGGCCAAGGGCCTGGAACTGTTGAAGGACGAGGCAAGCTGCCCCGGGCTGACCTTGGCTCGCCAGCGCCCGCCGCGCAAGGACGCGCCGCGCGCGCGGTCCCGCGTCGAGACGGAATCGTGGCAGGACGTCGACCGCGGGCTCTTCGAGCGCCTCCGCGCGGTGCGGTTGGAGACGGCCCGTGAGCGGGGTGTGCCGCCGTACGTGATCTTCCACGACGCGACGCTGCGCGAGATGGCCCGGCTGAAACCCGCCTCGATCGACGCACTCCTCTCGGTCAAGGGAGTCGGTGCACGCAAGGCCGAGGATCTTGGCGAGATCTTCCTGTCCGCCATCCGTGGACACGCGCGCTAACCTCAACATGCCGCTCGTATCGCTCGACCACGTCTCGCTCGCGTACGGACACGTGCCGCTGCTGGACGCGGTGAGCGTCCAGATTGAGGCGGGCGAGCGGATCTGCGTCATCGGGCGCAACGGCACCGGCAAGTCCACCCTCCTCCAGGTCGTTGGCGGCGAGCTGCTGCCCGACGCCGGGAGCGTGGTGAGGCAGGCTGGCCTGCGCATCGGGCAGCTCGCACAGGACGCCGCGCTTCAGGACGACCGTGCGGTGTTCGACGTGGTGTCCGAGGGTCTCGGACACCTTGGGGAGGACGAGTGGCGTCGCGAACAGCGAGTCGGGCTCGTGCTGTCGCGACTGGGCCTGCCATCTGCGTCCAGCGTCGCGACCCTGTCGGGCGGGTGGAGGCGCCGGGTGCTGCTCGCCCGCGCGCTGGTCGGCCAGCCCGATCTGCTGCTCCTGGACGAGCCGACCAACCATCTCGACATCGAGGCCATGACGTGGCTCGAGACGTTCCTCGTCGACTATCCAGGCTGCGTCGTGTTCGTCTCGCACGACCGGGTGTTCCTCCAGCGCGTCGCCACGCGCATCGTCGAGCTCGATCGCGGGCACCTCTCATCCTGGCCGGGCGACTATGCGGCCTTCCTTCGCGGCAAGGACGCGTGGCTCGCCAACGAAGCGGTGCAGCAGGCGAAATTCGACAAGCGATTGGCTGAGGAGGAAGCCTGGCTGCGCCAGGGGATCAAGGCCCGGCGCACCCGCAACGAGGGACGCGTCAGCGCGCTCGTCGCGATGCGCGGCGAAAGGGCCGCCCGCCGCGCGCAGGCCGGCACGGTGCGCCTGCAGGCGGGCATGGG
>JANOGJ010000385.1:0-7710 GCA_031405995.1 Acidobacteriota bacterium | reverse complement strand
CCGGCTTCGAGAATCGCGGTCGACTCAGCCGGCGTGAAGAAGCCGGTGTCACAGAACACGTC
The DNA here is from genome assembly GCA_031405995.1 of Acidobacteriota bacterium. Taxonomy (GTDB): domain Bacteria; phylum Acidobacteriota; class Vicinamibacteria; order Vicinamibacterales; family SCN-69-37; genus JANOGJ01. The sequence continues at coordinate 7,648 of JANOGJ010000385.1, read as the reverse complement.
GCACCATTCAGCGAGCGCCGCCGCGCGCGGGATCACCTCCGCGATGAGGTAGCGCACGTACTCACCCTGGCGGCCGCGGTACTCCGGCGGCACCTCGTGCGCGCCCATGAACGTCGCCGAGAGCTCGACCGGCTGCCGGAGGGCGAAGGCCGCAATCACCCGCAGCATCCGCAATTCCGTCTCCGTGTCGAGTCCGTAGCCCGTCTTGGCCTCGCACGTCGTCGTGCCCGCCGCCAGCATCGCAGCCAGGCGCCCGGCCGTCGCCTCAATCAGCTCCTGCTCGGTCGCCGCGCGAGTGGCCCGAACCGTGGAGAGGATGCCGCCGCCCTCGGCTGCGATCTCCGCGTACGACGCGCCGGCCAGCCGTCGGCGCAGCTCGTCGCGCCGATCGCCGGCGAAGACGACGTGGGTATGGCCGTCGACGAAGCCGGGAACGAGCGATCGGCCGCGGCCGTCGATGACCCTCGCCGCCGACGTGATCGCCACCGTGGCCCTGACCTCGGCGGTCGAGCCGACGGCGACGATAGTCTGGCCTTCACACGCGACGGCGCCGTCGTGAATCAGACCGGCGTCGCCCTGTCGCGCGCCGGCTCGAGGCGCCGCACCAGCGACGGTGTAGAGCTGGTCGAGATGTTCAATCAACAGCACCGGCACCACCAGAGCTTCTCACCATGAAGAGCCACACCCTCGAGGTCGATCACGCGGGCTCGCCCGGCTCCGGCGGCTGTGGTGTCCGCCGACCGAAGATCGCCGTTCCGACGCGGACGATCGTCGCGCCTTCCTCAATCGCAATCTCGAAGTCGTGGCTCATGCCCATCGACAGCTCCGCGAGACGGTCGGCCGGCGCGCCGCCGGCGACGAGCCCGTCGCGCAGCTCTCGGAGTTGCCGAAACCACGGCCGTGAGTCCTCGGGATTGTCGGGAAAGGGCGGCACGATCATGAGGCCGCGAAGCCGCACCGCCTTCGCGTCGAGCGCCGCGTGGACGAGGTCGCGCACCACGCCGGCGGCCGCGCCGTGCTTGGTCGCCTCGTGCGCGAGGTCCACCTGAATGAGAATCTGCGGCGTGGCGCCGCACTCGCCGGCGGCCGCGTCGACCTTGCGCAGCAGGTCCAGGCGATCGATCGAGTGAATCCACCGGAACGCGGCGGCAGCCTTGCGGGCCTTGTTCGATTGCAGGTGGCCGATGAGGTGCCAGTCGAGGCCGAGGCCCGAGAGCGCGTCGATCTTGTCGAGCCCTTCCTGGACCCGGTTTTCGCCGAAGTCGCGCTGGCCGGCCTGCGCGGCGTCGCGCACGCGGTCCGGACCGAAGGTCTTGGAGACGGCGACAAGCGTGATGTGAGCGGCGGCGCGGCCCGCGCGTTCGGCGGCAGCCGCCACACGGCGCCGCACCGCCCCAAGGTGTTCGGCGATCTCGGCGCCTGGGGCGGGGGCGGGCATGCCTCCTACTTGATGGTGTCGAGAATCGCCTTCGTCGTCGCCGCGTGCTGGCCCGTCGGCGCCAGCTTCAAGTACTCACTGAAGGCGACCTTCGCGTCCGGGATCTTGTTCTGGTTCAGGCTGGCCATGCCGAGCCAGTAGTGCGCGTCCGCCATCTTGGGATCGACCTTGATGACCTTCTCCCACTCCGCTTTGGCCTCGGCGATCTTGCCCTGGTTCCAGAAGATGATGCCCTGGTTGAAGAGGGTCGCCGGGTCGGCCGCGGCGCCCGAGGCGGCGAGCAACTCGTTCGCCTTGTTGCCCATCTTGGTCGCTTCGTCGAATTTGCGCTGCCCGTTGTAGATGGTCTGGAGCGCGCTGTACGGCGCGGGCGGCGCCGGGTCGATCTCGATCGCCTTGAGGTACGCGGCTTCCGCCGCCACCAGGTCATTCTTCTTGAGGTTGACCTCGCCGATCTTCGAATAACACGCCGCGCACTTCTCGACCTCGGCGATGATCGCGTTGAGCTTGACGATCGCCTCGTCGAAATTACCCGCCTCGATCGCCGCGTTCGTCTGGTTGAAGAGCGCCTCGAGTTCCGCCTGGCGCTTGTTGCGCTTCGCGACCTCCTCGGCCGACATGCCCGAGGGCGGCTTCACCGAGGTGGCCGATGACGGCTCGGCCAGGATGATGTCCGGTACCCTCGTCATCTCACCGATTTTCGTGCGGACGCCGTCGACTCGCCCGACGAGCTTGTCCTTCTTGACCGAGATAACCCAGGTGCCGATTCGGGCGATCATGCCGGCTTTCACCCACTCGCCGTTCTTGTCGGTAATGGTCTTGTATTGCTGGTTGAGGTCGCCGACGAAGTCCAGGACCACTTCAACGGACGGAACGGGCTGGCCGGCCGCGTTGACGACCTTGCCGCGCAGCGAGGCCTGCTGCGCCAGGGCGGGCACCGCGACACCGGCGAAGAACACGGCGGCGACGCTCGAAATGAACTTGCGGGTCAGCGGGCGGGACATGGCTTCCTCCTCGCGCGTGCGAACTCTCAACGCCAGTCTACACCCGCGCCGTCGGCGCGTTGGCCTGGTCGAAGAACCGGGCCACCGCGGCCAGGTCGTCGGTAATGGGCGCCGGCGGCAGGGACGCCAGGAACCGGCGGCCATAGCTCATCCGCCGCAGCCGGGGATCGAGGACGGCGAGGACCCCGCGGTCGCTGCGGGTGCGAATCAGGCGTCCCAGGCCCTGCAGCAGTGTCAGCGTCGCCAGCGGGACTTGGTATTCGTGGAACGGCTCGCCGCCGCGCTCCGTAATAGCCGCGATGCGGGCGGCTACCAGCGGATCGGCCGGGGACGCAAACGGCAGCCGGTCGATGATGACGCAGCTCAACGCCTCGCCGGCCACGTCCACGCCCTGCCAGAAGCTGGCGGTGGCGAACAGCACGGCGTGCGGCGTCGCGCGAAAGTCGCGCAGCAGCGCCGACCGTGGCGCCGTGCCCTGCACAAACATCGGCCACTCCACGTGCGGCTTGAGCCGCGCGTAGACGTCGTTCATCGCCGCGTACGACGTGAACAGCACGAAGGCGCGCCCGCGCGTCCGCTCGAGCAACTCGGCGATGGCGCCGGCCGCCGCGCGGTTGAACTCCGGCGACCGCGGGTCGGGCATGTTCGGCGGCAGATACAGGACGGCCTGGGTCTCGAACTCGAACTCGGACGGCAGCCTGAGCGTGCGCGCGCCGGCGACGCCGAGCCGCCCGATGACGTAGTCGAAGGACTGATCGACTGCGAGCGTTGCCGACGTCAGCACGGTCGCCGACCGGCCGGCCATCAGGGTGTCGCGGACGATGCTGGAGACGTCGATGGGGGCGGCGCGGAGAAAGACGCCGCGGCCCCGCGTCTCGATGACGCGCGCGCGCGCCGGGTCGTCGGCGCCGAGCAGCCGCCCCACGTCGTCATGCATGTCGGCCGCGCGCGTGCCGACGGTGCGCTGGTCCTCGGTCAACTCCTTCTGGCGTGCGAGCAGCCCCACGAGACCAGTCAGCGCCTCCTCGAGTGCCGCGCCCGCGTCCTGCAGCCGGGCGGCCATGTCCGCCGTGAGCGTCGCGCGATCGCCGCCGGGGCGTCCGAGTTCGAATCGCGCCTGATCGAACAGCCGGCGCGCCGTGCCCTGCACCTCGAGCGTGGCCGCGATGAACGCCGCGCCAAGCTTCTCGTCCCCGCCCGCCAGGAGGCCGACGGCCTGTCCGGCGTCGCGCACGAATTCGTCGACCCGGTACGTGCTGAGCGAGACGCCGAAGTACTGCGTGACGACGTCTTCGAGTTGATGCGCTTCGTCAATCACGGCCAGCGTGCATTCGGGAATCACCTCGCCGAACCCACCCTGGCGCACCGACGCGTCCGCGCAGAAAAGATGATGGTTCACGATGACGAGGTCGGCCTGGGCGGCGCGGTCCCGCATCTTCGTGACGAAGCATTCCGTGACCAGAGGGCACTCGCGGCCAAGGCACTGCTCGCTCGTCGCGGACAGCTCGCTCCAGAGCCCGAGGTCGTCGGGCAGGTCTTCAATTTCGCTGCGATCGCCGGTGTCGGTCTCCGTCGCCCACGCGGCGATCCGGCCCAGCCACCGCCGATCCTGCGCCGGCAGCCCGGCTTCGGCTTCCTGCAGGCGGTCGAAGCGGTGCAAGCACAGGTAATTGGTGCGGCCCTTCATGTACGCGGCGCGCACCTCGCGGCCGAGCGCCCGCGCGAGCGCGGGCACGTCCTTGTAGAAGATCTGGTCCTGCAGGGTGCGCGTGCCCGTCGAGATCAGGACACGCCGGCCGTCGAGCACCGCCGGCAGCAAGTAGGCCAGCGTCTTCCCCGTACCCGTGCCGGCTTCGGCGACGAGCGTGCCGCCCTCGCTGAACACGCGCGCGACGGCTTGCGCCAGCCGGCGCTGTCCGGGCCGCCGCTCGAAGCCCTCGAACAACGAGGCCAGCGGGCCGTCGTCGGCAAAGACTTCGTCGACGCGATCGGGCAGGTTCGTCAGTTTAGGAGTTCCGGATACAACGGGAAATTGACGCAGAGGTGCAATACGTCGTTGCGGACCGCGCGCGCCGTCGCTTCATCGTCGGGCGCGGCCAGCACGCGGGCGATGAAGCCGGCGATCTGGTCCATTTCCTTCTCGCCCATCCCGCGCGTGGTCACCGCCGGCGTGCCGATCCGGATGCCGCTGGCCGTCATCGGCGGGTGCTGGTCGAACGGAATGGCGTTCTTGTTGACGGTGATGGCCGCGCGGCCGAGGGCGGCCTCGGCGGCCTTGCCCGTGAGCCCGCGCGAAAACACGTCGACGAGCATCAAATGGTTGTCGGTGCCGCCGCTCACGAGCCGGAAGCCGGCCTTGGCCAGTCCGGCCGCCAGCCGCGACGCGTTCTTCACGATCTGGTGCTGGTACGCGCGGAACGCCGGCGTCAGCGCTTCCTTGAGGCAGACGGCCTTGGCGGCGATGACGTGCATCAAGGGGCCGCCCTGCACGCCCGGGAAGACGATCCGGTCGAGGTCTTTGGCGAACGCGGCCCGGCAGAGCACCATGCCGCCTCTCGGTCCGCGCAGCGTCTTGTGCGTCGTCGTCGTGACGAAGTCCGAGTAGGGGACTGGGCTCGGGTGCGCGCCGGCGGCCACCAGTCCGGCGACGTGCGCCATGTCGGTCATCACGAGCGCGCCCGTCTCGTCCGCGATGGTCCGCACGCGCGCGAAGTCGAACTGCCGCGGGTAGGCGCTCGCGCCGACGACGATGAGCTTGGGTTTGTGCTCGTGGGCGAGTCGGCCGAGCTCGTCGTAATCGATGCGCTCGTCGTGCTTGGTCACGCCGTACGGGACGATCGTGAAGTACTTGCCCGAGAAGTTGAGCGGATGCCCGTGCGTCAGGTGTCCGCCGTGCGCGAGGTTCATGCCGAGGATCGTGTCGCCCGGCTTGAGCACCGTCATGTACACGGCCATGTTGGCCTGGGCGCCGGAGTGGGGCTGCACGTTGACGTGCTCGGCGCCGAAGAGCTCCTTGGCGCGCGCGATCGCCAGCGACTCGGCGACGTCGACGAACTCGCAGCCGCCGTAGTAGCGCTTGCCGGGATAGCCCTCGGCGTATTTGTTCGTCAGCACCGAGCCGGTTGCTTCCAGGACGGCCAGGCTGACGAAGTTTTCCGACGCGATCAGTTCGAGGCCCTCCTCCTGGCGGCGCGTTTCCTGCTCGATGGCGGCGGCGATGTCGGGATCGGTGACGGCGAGATGGGGCAGGTGAGCCATGCGGGTCCGGTACGGTTACGAGTGCTGGATTGAACGGTCCATGGCGGTGATCTTGTCGACGCGGCGCTGATGCCGCCCGCCGGCAAATGGCGTGTCGAGAAAGGCGGCGACGATGCGCCGCGCGAGGTCCGGCGGCGTGAGGCGCTCGCCGAGCGCGAGGACATTGGCGTCGTTGTGCTCACGGCTGAGGCGCGCGGACGGCTCGTCGACGATCGCGGCGGCGCGGATGCCCGGAATCTTGTTGGCGGCCATCGCCATGCCGATGCCGGACCCGCAGAACAGGATGCCGCGGTCGAACGCGCCCGCCGCCACTTCACGGCCGACGGCCGACGCGAAATCCGGGTAGTCCACCGACGCGGTCGAGTCGGTGCCGAAGTCGGTGTAGGCGATCCCGCGCTCGTCGAGCAGCCGCTTGATCTCCTGCTTGAGCGCGACGCCCGCGTGATCGGCGCCGAGCGCGATGCGCATGCGGGAGATTGTACACTACGGGTGTGGCGCCGACCGTCGTCGTATCCCGTCGTGGTGTCGAGCGCATGCGCTCCGGACACCCGTGGATCTACCGCGCCGACATCACGTCCTCGGAGGCCGCGCCCGGCGACCTCGTGAGCGTCGCCAGCGAGCGCGGCCGGCCGCTCGGCTGGGCGCTCTGGAGCAGCGCGTCGAAGATCTCGCTGCGCCTGGTCAGCTCGGACGGCGCGCCCGACGAGGCGACGTTCTGGCGGGAGCGGCTGGCGCGCGCGATCGCCTATCGCGACTCGCTCGCCATCGACGCGACGGCGTACCGGCTCGTGCACGGCGAGTCCGACGGCCTGCCCGGCCTCATCGTCGATCGCTATGGCGAGCACCTGGTCATCCAGACGCTCAGCCAGGGCATGGACCGGCGCCTGCCGGACCTGGTCGGGTGGCTCGTCGAACTCAGCCGGCCGCTCGGCATCGTCGCAAGGAACGACCTCAAGGTCCGCCGGCTCGAGGGCCTGGACGAGTCCGTGGCGGTGGTGTTCGGCGAGGTGCCCGAGACGGTCGTGGTGCGGGAGGGGCCGATTCAGTACGAGGTCGACCTTCGCCGCGGCCAGAAGACCGGCCTGTTCCTGGACCAGCGCGAGAACCACGAGGCGGCGGCGCGGTACGGCCGCGGGCGCGCGCTCGACGCGTTCACGTACCTGGGCGGGTTCGCGCTGCGGCTGGCGGCGGTCTGTGAGTCGGTCATTGCCCTGGATTCGTCGGCGACGGCGGTCGCCGCGGCACGAGGACACGTCACGCGCAACGGCCTCGCCAACGTGGAGGTGCGCGAGGCCAACGCCTTCGACGAGCTGCGCGAGCTGGAGATCGCCCGGGAGCGGTTCGACACGATCGTCCTGGACCCGCCGGCGTTCGCCCGGAACAAGGCGTCGCTCGAGCGCGCGGTCGCCGGGTACAAGGAAATCAACCTGCGGGCGTTGAAGCTGCTGACCGTTGGCGGACACCTCGTCACGTGCAGCTGCTCGTACCACGTGGATGAGGCGTTGTTCCTGGCGATCATCGAGTCGGCGGCGGCCGACGCGCGCGCGACCGTCGCGCTCGTCGAGAAGCGGATGCAGGCGCGCGACCATCCTGTCCTGGTCGGGGTGCCTGAAACGCACTATCTGAAATGCGGGCCGCAGGCCGTCCGCACAAAACCGTGATCCCCGAGGGCACGCATCAAGACCGTGTCTGATCCTTGTTGGGACCGGTGCGGGCAGCGGTCGTGTCGCCTTCGCGCCGTGCTCCGTCACGCGCTTCGAAGCGCTCGGAGGCGGGAACCGGCTCGGCCTCGATCACACCGCCGCCCGATCCTGTGCGAGCCGCGACCTCGATCGATTTGCCGTCGACGGAGTTGCCGTTGACGTAGGCTTTGCCGTTCTTCTTGGTGGTATCCACGGCTGTCTTGCCGACGCCCTTCTTGACAGTGAGCAGCTGACAAATGCGGCCG
>JANOGJ010000365.1:0-7951 GCA_031405995.1 Acidobacteriota bacterium | reverse complement strand
TCCGGCCATCCGATCGTGGGTGATGCGTTGTACGGCGGTGTGCGGCGTCGTGTCCCGCCTCGCCTGGCCGCCGTCACCCGCCTCACGCGGCCGTTCCTTCATGCCGCGCGGTTGACGTTCGCGCATCCGGAGACAGGCCGGCCGATGGCCTTCGACGCGCCGCTCGCTGGCGATCTCGACGACGTCCTGACGCGGTTGCGCGCGGCGAACGAGGCGCGCGGATGACGCGCACAACCCCAAGGCGGATCTCGGGCACGACCGCGTTCGGGGGGCGGGTGTTCCGCGTGGAGCGGGACCGCGTCCGGTTGCCGAACGGCCGCACCGTCGTCCAGGACGTCGTCCGGCATGCACGTTCCGTCGTGTTGATTCCGCAGCCCCGGCCTGACCAGGTCATTCTGATCCGGCAGTACCGATACGCGATCGACCGGTGGATTTGGGAGTTACCGGCCGGGTCGATCGATCCGGGCGAGTCACCCGCGCGCGCGGCCCGCCGCGAGTGCGAGGAGGAAATCGGGCTCACGCCGCGGCGTTTGACGCGGCTGGCGGCATGCTACCCGACGCCGGGGTTCTGCGACGAACTGATGCTGTTCTACCGGTGCGCCGGCTTGGTGCGGCCGCACGGACCGATCGCGCGCGACCCGGACGAACTGATCGAGCCGCGCGTCTTCACGATTGCGGCCGCGCGGCGACTGATCAGGCAGGGCCGCGTCCGCGACATGAAGACGATGGTGGGCTTGAGCCTGATCTAAGCCAGGTTCAGCCGCCTCGGGTCGTCGACGCGCGCGACGTCGGCCTTGCGCGGCGTGAGCGCGAGCGCCAGTACCTCGTCCATTTCGTCGACGTAGTGCACGGTGAGGCCGGACCGGAGTTCCTCGCTGAGGTCCTCCTTCACGTGCTTCTCGTTCTGGCGCGGCAGGATGACGCTGTGGACCCCGGCGCGCCGGGCCGCCAGCACCTTGTCCTTGATGCCGCCGACGGGCAGCACGCGGCCTGAGAGCGTGATCTCCCCCGTCATGGCGATGTTGCCGCGGACGGGACGGCCGGACAGCGCCGACGCAAGCGCCACCACCATCGTGACGCCCGCCGACGGCCCGTCCTTCGGGATGGCGCCGGCCGGCACGTGCAGGTGGATCTCGCTGTCCTTGTAGAAGAGCGGGTCGACGCCGTAGGCCGGCGAATGCGCGCGGAACCACGAGAGCGCGATGCGCGCCGACTCCTTCATGACGTCGCCGAGCTGGCCGGTCAGGGTCAGCTGGCTGCCGCCGGCCATGCGGGACGCCTCGATGAACAGCACGTCGCCGCCGACCGGTGTCCAGGCGAGGCCAATGGCGACGCCGGGATCGCGGGTGCGGTCGCGCATCTCCTCCGCCATGTGGCGCGGCGTGCCCAGCAGCTCCTCGACCAGCGCGCGCGTGACGACGACCAGGCCGCCGGGCTGCTGCTCGGCCCGGCGCCGGGCGATCTTGCGGCAAATGGCGCCGATCTCGCGTTCGAGGTTGCGCACGCAGGCTTCCCGCGTGTACCCCCGAATCAGGGCGGCGAGCGCCTCGTCCTCGAACGACACGTCAGCGGGCGTCAGGCCGTGATTGGCGACCTGGCGCGCGACGAGGTGCTCGCGCGCGATGCGCAGCTTCTCCTCCTCGGTGTAGCCGGCGACGTCGAGGATCTCCATCCGGTCGCGCAACGGCGGCGGGATCGTGTCGAGGACGTTGGCCGTCGTAATGAACAGCACTTCCGACAGGTCGAACGGCACGTCGAGGTAGTGGTCGCGGAACGCGTGGTTCTGCTCCGGATCGAGGACCTCGAGGAGCGCCGAGGCCGGGTCGCCGCGGAAATCGGCGCCGAGCTTATCGACCTCGTCGAGGATGAAGACGGGGTTCCGCGATTCGGCGCGGCGGAGGCCCTGGATGATCTGGCCTGGCAGCGAGCCGATGTACGTGCGGCGGTGTCCGCGGATCTCCGCTTCGTCGCGCATCCCGCCGAGCGACACGCGCACGACCTTCCGGCCGATGGAGTTCGCGATGGACCGCGCGAGCGAGGTCTTGCCGACGCCCGGCGGGCCGACGAAGCAGAGAATCGGCCCCTTCACGTCGGGTTTCAGCTTGCGCACCGCGAGGTACTCGAGAATACGGTCCTTCGCGCGCTCGAGACCGGCATGGTCGGCATCGAGGACGGCCTTGGCGCGCCCGAGGTCGATGACCTCGTCCGTCCGCTTCGCCCACGGCAGCGCGACGAGCCAGTCCAGATACGTCCGGGCGACGGTGTACTCCGCCGCGGCGGCGGGGATCTTCGCCAGCCGATCCAGCTCGCGGACGGCTTCCTTCTTCACCTCGTCGGGCATCCCGGCCGCGTCGATCTTCGCGCGCAGTTCGTCCGTCTCGCGCGCCTGATCGTCGCCCTCGCCGAGTTCCTTCTGGATGGCCTTGAGCTGCTCGCGCAGCAGGTACTCGCGCTGGTTGCGCCCGACCTCGGATTGCACCTCGGACTGGATCTTCGAGCCGAGTTCGAGGACCTCCAGCTCCTTGGCCAGGAGGCGGTTGAGATCGGCGAGCCGCGCCCGCACGTCGATGGCCGCCAGGAGCGCCTGCCGGGCAACGGTCGGAATCGCCGCGAGGCTCGACGCGATGAAGTCGGACAGGCGGCCGGCGCCGCTGACGTTGGCGGCGAGCGTCGTCATGTCGTCGGACAGCACCGGCGACAGCTGCACGACCTGGTGGAAGTTCGACCGCACGTTGCGCTCGAGCGCGTCGATTTCGATGCTGTCGGTCTCGCGAGCGATCTCGGCGGCCTCCGACACCTCGCCTCGCAGGTACGGATCCGTGGACGACAGGCGTTCGAGCCGGATTCGCGCGAGGCCCTGCACGATCAGGCGCAGGCTGCCGTCGGGCAGCTTGAACATCTTGTGGATGTGCGTGAGCGTGCCGATCGGGTGCAGGTCGGCCTGCCCCGGATCCTCCTTGGTCGGATCGATCTGCGCGAACGCGCCCACGAGCTTGCCGCCGGCGATGGCCTCGTCAATGAGCTTGACGGAGCTCGCGCGGGCCACGGCGAGCGGCATGAACGAATTCGGGAACAGCACGGTGTCGCGAAGCGGCAGCACCGGCACGTCCGGCGGCACCGTGAAGGCGTGCCCGGTCGCGCTCGTTTGGAGCCTCAGAGTCTCGTCAGTCATGACTGCCTCCCCCCTCTCGGGACAGTGGCGTCTGTATTCTCTCTCGTCGTTAGACGCGGGGAAGTGCGATTTGGAGCATCGCCCGGGCCCGCGTTCGGCGGAGCCCGCACGATGGTGCCGGTGGGGGACGCCGAATCAGTTCAGGTCGAGCAGGAACCCGCCGGAGCGTCGCTGCGACTGACGCTCGCGCTGCGCCGCCACTTCCCGGGCTTCCTCGCAGTCCTTGCAGCGGACCGCGAACGGCAGCGCGCGCAGGCGCCGCTCGGACACCTCGTCGCCGCACTCGAAGCAGTAGCCGTAGGTGCCCTCATCGAGGCGGGCCAGCGCCTCTTCAATCTTGTGCAGCGTTTCGGACTTCATCTGGATCAGCGCGAACTCGATGTCGTCCTGAATGTCCGCTTCGGAAGCCTCCGCGGAGTCGAGCACGCCCTGACCCTCGCCGAGCGAGCCCTCGGCCCGGACGTCCCGCATCTTCTCCTGCACCTGGCTGAGGATCTCGCGGCGACGTTCCTCGAGGATGTGCCTGAGTTCGGCGTAGCGCTCCCGCGCCATGGCCGGTTGAGTGATGCGCGCGTTCATGACCTTCCCCCTTCGTCCTTCAGTTGCTTCTGCCATTGCAATATCGGTTACCTTGTGCAAGCAATAAAAGTGCCAACGATATCACGTGGCCGCTTCGTCGAAAAGCCTGTCGATACCCGTCCGGACACCCAGTCTGTGTCATTCTTTCACCACTTTTGGACCGGTTCTCTGGATCCGTGGTTACGTCCTGCCAAGCCCTTGCGGCCGACTTGGTTGATAGCCCAATCGAACGGCCGCGTCATGACCCTTTAGACGACCGAAGCCCGGTCCGCAGTTCTCCCGGCCGCGCGCTGCTATACTTGGGTGTTTCTCGGCGTCACGCAGGACCATTCGGCGAGGCAGACATGGCGAAGCATTGCGCAGTGTGTGGGAAGACTCCGGTGGTGGGTCGGATAGTGAGCCACGCCCACAACGTCAGAGCGCGCCGGTTCGAACCGAACCTGCAGCGCGTTCGGGCGATCATCAACGGCGGCATTCGGCGGATCCGCGTCTGCACCCGCTGCATCCGGTCCAACAAGGTCGTCAAGGCGGCCTGAGTCCCCTCTCCCAGGGCATGCGCGAGGCCATTTCCACCTCTGGCGCCCCTGGCGCCATCGGCCCCTACAGCCAGGCGATACGCGCCGGCGGGTTCCTCTTTGTTTCAGGGCAGATTCCGCTCGATCCCACGACCGGCGGGCTCGTCGGCGGGAGCATCACGGACCAGACCGACCGGGTCCTCCAGAACCTTGGCGCGATCCTCGCCGCCGCGGGCGCCTCGTTCGATCGGGTAGTCAAGACGACCGTCTATCTGGCGGACATGAGCGAGTTCGCGGCGATGAACGAGGTCTACGCCCGCTACTTCCCTTCGCCGGCCCCGGCGCGCGCCACGATCCAGGCCGCGCGCCTGCCCCGGGACGTCCGGGTCGAAATCGACCTCGTCGCCTTCGTCGGGTAAAACGAGGTCGGGAGTCGTTTTACCGGCTGGCCCGCTCCACGTCCAGCACACCGTTCACGCTTCTGATCGACTTCATCACCCGCTCGAGGTGCTTGAGATCGCTGATGTCCACCGTCAGGCGGATCGAGCCTCGATGGTCCTCACCCACCGTGGCCTCGAAATCGCGGATGTTCGTATTGATGGCGGCGATGCGCGTGCTCACATCCGCGAGGATGCCGCGCCGATCTTCGACGCTGATGCGGAGGCGCACGGAGTACGGCGAGACGTCGGTCGCCTTGTCCCATTCAACGTCAATCCGCCGTTCCGGGTCGTACAAGAGGTTGACGACGTTCGGACAGGCCGCGGCATGCACCGACACGCCCTTGCCGCGCGTGATGTACCCGACAATGCGCTCCCCGCGGATGGGATTGCAGCACCGGGCACGGAAGACCATGAGGTCATCGGCGCCGCGCACCTTGATCTTCTGCTCGCCACCCGTCCCGAGCACGCGCTTGACGACGCTCGCCAGGGCGCCGTCGGGCGCCTTCTCCTGCAGGGTGCCCGGCCCGAGGAGGCGCGCCAGGACCGACCGCGCCGTGACCCGGCCGTAGCCGATCGCCGCGAGCAGGTCGTCGGCCTTCGGTGTCCCGTACTCGGCGGCGATCCCGCCGAGCGCGGCGTCGCCGGTGAGCGCCCGGTCCACGCCGTAGCGGCGGACTTCCTTGTCGAACAGCCGCCGGCCGAGTTCGATGCTGCGGGTCTTCTCCTCGGCGTGGATGAAGTGCTTGATCTTGTTCCGCGCGCGGGACGTCGCCGCGAAGTTCAGCCAGTCGCGGCTCGGCTTGTGACCGGCCTGGGTGAGGATCTCGACGATGTCGCCGTTGCTGAGGCGCGTGCGCAGTGGCACCATGCGTCCGTTGACGCGCGCGCCGATGCACGTGTGGCCGATGTCGGTGTGCACGAAGTAGGCGAAATCCACGGGTGTCGCGCCGCGCGGCAGGGACTTGACCTCGCCCTTGGGCGTGAAGATGTACCCGTCCTCCGGATAGAGCTCGATCCGCAGGTTCTGCATGAACTCCTGCGGGTCCCGCACCTCCTGCTGCAGTTCGAGGAGCTGCCGCAGCCACTGGAAGTACATCTCGTCCCGCTCGGCGCCGACGCGGCCCTCCTTGTACTTCCAGTGCGCGGCGATGCCCTCTTCGGCGACGCCGTGCATCTCCTCGCTCCGAATCTGCACCTCGAACGGCAGGCCGCGCTCGCCCACGACCGACGTGTGCAGCGACTTGTAGCCGTTCGGCCGCGGCATGGCGATGAAGTCCTTGAACCGCCCCGGAACCGGCGCCCACATCTGGTGAATGATGCCGAGCACGCCATAGCAGTCCTTGACGGTCTTCGCGATCACCCGCAGCGCCAGCAGGTCGTACACCTGGTCCAGCGACACCTTCTGCCGCGCCAGCTTCTGGTGGATGGACCAGAGCCGCTTCGTCCGTCCCTCGATGGCGACGACCGGAATCTGCGCGGCCTCGAGCTTTCCCAGGAGCTGCGTGCGCAACTGGTCGAGCAGGCCCTCGTGCACCTTGCGCTTCGCCTCGACCTCCGCCCGCAACCCCTGGTACGCCGTCGGCTCCAGATGCCGGAACGCCAGGTCCTCCAGCTCGTTCTTGAGCTTGCTCATCCCGAGCCGGTGCGCGATCGGCGCGTAGATGTCCCGCGTCTCCTGCGCGATGCGCGCCCGGCGCTCCTCGGCCAGGTGATGGAGCGTCCGCATGTTGTGCAGCCGGTCGGCCAGCTTGACCAGGATGACGCGGATGTCATCCACCATCGCGAGCAGCATCTTGCGGAAGCTCTCGGCCTGGCGCTCCTCGCTCGAGGAGAACTGCAGGCTGGAGAGCTTGGTCACGCCCTCGACCAGGTGGGCCACCTGTTCGCCGAACAGCTCGCGGACCTTGTCGATCGAGTTCGGCGTGTCCTCGACGATGTCGTGCAGCAGGCCGGCGGCGATCGCGGCCACGTCCAGGCGCCAATCGGCCAGGAGGTCGGCGACCTCGAGCGGGTGGACCAGGTAGGGCTCGCCCGACCCCCGCACCTGGCCCTTGTGCTCGTAGGCCGAAAACACATAGGCCCGGCGCAAAAGCTCGGTGTCGGCGTCCGGATTGGCCGCCCGCACCTTCTCGATGAGGTCTTCGAACCGGATCATGGCAGGCGGTGTCTAAGGTAAAGGATAGCTTGACGCCCTTTTTGGGGGTTCACTATACTGACGCTCCTTCAGGGTCGCGAAAGGGGAAAGAGCATGTCGTCTCGTCTCACCCGGCTGGCTGTCACCGTGCTTGCCTTGTCGATCGCCGGCGCCGCCTGCGGGCGCTACTCGATCAGCAACATCCGATCGCTCAAGGCCTTCCAGGACGCCAACAAGTTGTACATGAAGACCGACTACAAGGCGGCCATCGGCCGCTATGAGGACGCGATCCGCCTGAACCCGGAGCTTGGCTTCGCGTACTTCTTCCTGGGGAACAGCTACGACAACCTTTACAAGCCGACGCGCAAGGGCGAGCCGGACAACGACGCCAACCTGCTCAAGGCGACCGAGCACTATCGCGTGGCGATCGAGAAGCTCAGGAACGCGAGCACCGACAAGGAAAAGGAATGCCGGAACCGGGCGTTCCAGTACCTGATCGCGGCGTACGGCGCGGACCGGCTGGACGACTTCACCAAGGCCGAACCGGTGGCCAAGGAACTGATCGAAGCCGAGCCGGGCGAGCCGCAGAACCACCAGCTTCTCGGCAAGCTGTACGAGGACCTCGGCCGCTTCGACGAAGCCGAAGCGTCGTTCCGGAAGGCTGTCGATCTGCGGCCGTCAGAGGGACTGAACTACATGCACCTTGCCGGCTACTACAACCGCCGCGGCGAGTTCGAGAAGACGATGCTTGCCTGGTACGACCGCGCCAGGGTCGAGCCGAACAACCCGGAGGCCTGGCACACGATCTCGACCTACTACTGGGACAAGGTATTCCGCGACAAGACCCTGCCGCGGGCGCAATCGCTCGAATACGTGAAGAAAGGCATCGCGGCGAGCGACGAAGCCATCAAGCTCAACACCAACTACTTCGAAGCCGTCAGCTACAAAAACATCCTGCTCCGCCAGCGGGCGCTCTACGAGCGCGACCCGGCTGTTGTGAAGAGACTGACTGACGAGGCCGACGTGCTGAAGGCCCGCGCGCTCGAGATCCAGAAGCAGCAGAACCTCGGCGGCGGCGACGCCGGCAAAAAGGGCAAGTAGCGATATCGGG
>JANOGJ010000338.1:0-3663 GCA_031405995.1 Acidobacteriota bacterium | reverse complement strand
GATCGCGATGCTCGCCTGCGCGCGAATCGGCGCCGTGCACAGCGTCGTGTTCGGCGGCTTCAGCGCCGAGGCGCTGCGCGACCGCATCAACGACGCGCAGTGCGAGGTGCTCGTCACCGCCGACGGCGGCTATCGCCGCGGCCAGATCGTGCCGCTCAAGCAGATGGCCGACGAGGCGCTGCAGGGCACCCCGTCCATCCGCCACGTCGTCGTCGTGAAGCGCGAAGCGAGCGAATCGTTTCCCGTGCACATCAAAGAGGGGCGCGATCACTGGTACCACCGCCTCATGCAGGACGCCGCTTCGTCATGTCCGCCTGAGTCAATGGACTCCGAGGACATGCTCTACATCCTGTACACCTCGGGGACGACCGGAAAGCCGAAGGGCATCGTGCACACGACGGGCGGCTACCTCGTCGGCGCGTACGCGACGACGAAGTGGGTGTTCGATCTGAAGGACGAAGACGTGTATTGGTGCACGGCCGACATCGGGTGGGTCACCGGACACAGCTACGTCGTCTACGGACCGCTCGCCAACGGCGCGACCGTGCTCATGTACGAAGGCGCGCCCGACTGGCCGCAGAAGAATCGCTTCTGGAGGCTCATCGAGCAATACGGCGTGACGGTGTTCTACACGGCGCCGACGGCGATCCGCGCGTTCATGAAGTGGGGCACGGAGTGGCCGGATAGCTGCGACTTGTCCAGCCTGCGGCTGCTCGGCTCGGTCGGCGAGCCGATCAACCCCGAAGCATGGATGTGGTACCAGGAGCACATCGGGCGCGGGCATTGCCCGATCGTCGACACCTGGTGGCAGACTGAAACGGGCCACATCCTCATCACGCCGCTGCCCGCGATCACCGCGACCAAACCCGGGTCCGCGACGAAGCCGTTTCCCGGAATCACCGCGGAGATTAGAAACGCGGCCGGCGAGCCGGTGACCGTCGGTGGCGGACTCCTCGCGCTGACGAAGCCGTGGCCCGGCATGCTCCGCGGCATTTACGGCGATCCGGAGCGCTTCGCGCAGCAGTACTGGACGAAGTGGAAGGACGGCGTCTACTTCACCGGCGACGGCGCGCGCGTCGACAAGGACGGCTACTACTGGCTGCTCGGGCGCGTGGACGACGTCCTGAACGTCGCGGGCCATCGCATCGGCACGATGGAGGTCGAGAGCGCGCTCGTCGATCACCCCAAGGTGGCCGAGGCCGCCGTCGTCGGCAAGTCGCACGAGATCAAGGGCCAGGCGGTGGCCGCGTTCGTCACGCTCAAGGAAGGCTTCGCGGCGTCACAGGCGCTCGTCGACGAACTGAAGGAGCACGTCGTCCGCAAGATCGGCGCGCTCGCGAGGCCGGATCAGATCCTCTTTGCCGCCGACCTGCCCAAGACCCGTTCGGGCAAGATCATGCGGCGGCTCCTCAGGGACATCGCCGAAGGCAAGGCCCTGGGCGACACGACGACGCTGGCGGACCCGAATGTCGTCGCGCGCCTGAAGGGGGAGTATGAGGCGATCGAATCGTGAGTGGAACGCCAACCGGCGGGCCGGCGTCTAAGTCCTAAGCTTAACCATGGCACTCATCGAAACGCACGATCTCTGGAAAACCTACGAAATGGGCTCCGAGCAGGTGCACGCACTGCGCGGGGTGTCGATGGAAATCGAGCGCGGCGAGTACGTCGCCATCATGGGGCCGTCGGGGTCGGGCAAGTCGACCCTCATGAACCTCATCGGCTGCCTCGACACCCCGTCGAAGGGCAGCTACCTGCTGAACGGCAAGCAGGTGAGCGAGATGAACGACGACGAGCTGGCCCGGATTCGGAACGAGGAGATCGGGTTCGTCTTCCAGACGTTCAATCTGCTGCCGCGCGCGACGGCGCTGCACAACGTCGAGTTGCCGCTGGTCTATTCGGGGATGCCGTCCAAGAAGCGCCTCGAGCAGGCCAACCTGGCGCTCGACAAGGTCGAACTGTCCGACCGCAAGACGCACCGGCCGAATCAGCTCTCAGGCGGCCAGCGCCAGCGCGTCGCGATCGCGCGCGCGCTCGTCAACAATCCGTCCATTCTGCTGGCCGACGAGCCGACCGGCAACCTCGACACCAAGACCGGCGTCGAGATCATGAACCTCTTCGCCCGCCTGCACGAGGGCGGCAACACGATCATTCTTGTCACGCACGAGGCCGACGTCGCCGCGCACGCGCATCGCGCGGTGCACATCAGGGACGGACAGATCGAGAAGGACGTGAGACGGGCCGCCTGAGTAACGCGTGAACGGGTGAACTCGTGAACGCGTGAACGAGAACCCCGGAACCTACTTCGAGTATCTGGCACCGTCGTTCTTGGGTATCAGTACCTTCCCCGGCGTCGCCATCGTCAGTGTCCCGTTGTCCACGACCGCAACTCCGTTCACAAAGACGTATGGAATCCCCGTCGGATACTGGTGCGGCTCGGTGAACGTCGCCTTGTCGGCGACCGTCGCCGGATCGAACACCACGAGGTCCGCCCAGTAGCCCTTCTGCACCAGGCCGCGGTCGCGCAGGCCCATGATCTGCGCCGGGAGCGACGTCATCGACCGGATCGCGAACGGCAGTGAGATCACGCCGCGATCGAGCGCGTAGCGCCGGATCTTGCGCGCCATCGTGCCGTAGAAGCGCGCGTGCGGCAGGCCCTGGCCGAGGCGGGCGATGTCGCCGTCCGTGCAGGTCGCCGTGAAGTCCTGCTGCATGATGTGGTCGAGGTCGATCTCCGAGAGCGAGAAGCCGCGCATGCGCGCGCCGCCGGCGCGGTCGGCGCCGTTTAACTGCAGCCAGATCGCGGCGTCGACCGGCCCCACCTTGAGGTCGTCGGCCACGAACTGCAGCGATTTCTGGACGTACTTGGGATCCGGATAGTCAGTGAGGATGATCCGCGTCGCGCCGCCGCGGCGGTCGATCTCGTGCTCGATGTCCTGCCGGATCTTGCGCACGTCGTCGTCGATGCCGAGTCGGGTGCGGAACACGTCCTTGATCGACGGCCCGCCGGCGCCGCGTCCAGGCCCCGACAGCGCCCAGCCCGGAATGACGACGGTGTTGCCGTCGGTGCCGGACGTTTCGTACGGATACTGATCCGCGTAGACGGGGATGCCGGCGTCGCGCGCCTCGCGGATGAGGCGCGTCGCGGCCTGGCTCGACCCCCAGTAGCTCGCGCCCTTGGCCTTGAGGTGCGAGGCGACGACGGGCACGCCGGTCTCGCGCCCGATCGTGATCGTCTCGCGGACGGCGTCGAGCAGGCTCACGAACGGCGTGGGGTCGGATTTCACCTTCCACATCGGGTCGGCGCCCTCGCTCCGCTCGTGGCTGATGTAGAACCCGCCGTACGGCTTGACCGCGCGCGTCAGCGCGACGACCTCACGGGTCTCGGAGTACCGGCCGGGGCTGTACTCGAGGCCGCTCGACAACCCGAACGCGCCGTCGGCCATGCCGTCATCGACGAGCTTCTGCATGGCCTGGATCTCGGCGTCGGTCGCGATCTGGTTGTCGCGCGGTCCCATCACGCGCGTCCGGACGGTGCCGTGGCCGACCATGAGCGCAGCGTTGGTGCCGATGCCCTGCTTCTCGTAGAGCGCCTTCTGGTCGCGGATCGGCCAGCGCGGCGATCGTCCGTCCTGGTTCACCACCGACAGCGTGATGCCCTGCGCC
>JANOGJ010000327.1:0-1999 GCA_031405995.1 Acidobacteriota bacterium | reverse complement strand
CTACAGCGTGGGGCTCGAGTATTACATCGCGGATGCCCGCGAGCGGCCCGAGCGCGTCGTCTTGCGAAAAGCCGACCGGCAGCGGTATCCGGATCGGCAGGGCACGAAGGCGCCGGCCTATCACTTCGAGTGCCTCGACTTCCCGGCGGCCGAACGCCCGATGAACAGCTACTATGTGGAGTTCGACGCCGCGGCGACGTCGTCCGCGGCGCCGCATCAGCACCCCGGCGTGGAACTCCTCTATGTGCTGCACGGCCGGCTGGCCGTCGGCGTGGACGGGCAGGAAGAGGTTCTGGAGCCTGGCGATTCGATGTACTTCGATGCCGACCGGCCGCACACCTACCGGCGCCATGGCGCCAGGCCCTGCGCGGCCGTCGTCGTGACCGCGGCCTAGGCACGCTCGAGGACTTGCACGCATGTTGAACCGACGGCCCTTCCTGCTCGTGGTGATCGCCGTGGTGGTCATTGGCGGTGCCGCCCTGTTCCTGAGCCGGCGCGACACCGCAGGCGTCCTCGTCGACACCGGGCCCGCGACGCGGCATGCCGTCTTTCGCTCGACCGTCACGGCGTCAGGCGAGATTGTCGCGACCCGATACGCGGACATCGGATCGAGCGTGATGGGCAAGATCGTCAGCCTGCCGGTTCGCGAAGGTGACCACGTGAAGGCGGGCCAGGTGCTGGCGCGCATCGACGCGGTGCAGGCGCAGAGCAACCTCGCCGGCGCGGAAGCGCAGGTGCGGGCGCTCGAAAGCGAAGAACGGGCGGCCGCCGAACAGGTCAAGGCCGCGACAGCCGACCTGACCGCGGCCGAGTCGCGGGCGCGGGATGCGGCACAGCAGTTCGCCCGGCAGCGGGAACTGCGCCAGGGCGGGCTGATTTCGACCGCCGACTTCGAGGCCGCGCGCACGACCACGGATACCGCGAACGCGCAGGTCGCCTCCGCGCGCGCCGCTATCGATCGCGCTACGGAGACGCAGGGGGCGGCGAGCCGTCGCATCGCGCAGGCGCGAGCGCAACGGTCCGGCGCGGACGATCTGCTCTCGAAGACGTCGGTCGCCTCGCCCATCGACGGCATCGTCAGCCGGCTGCGCGTGCGTGAGGGCGAGATGGTGGTCATCGGGCTGCAGAATCAGCCGGGGACGACGCTGATGACGATCTCCGATTTGCGCCAGATCGACGCCGAGGTCAAGGTCGCCGAAGCCGACGTGCTGCGCGTCGCCCTCGGACAGCCGGCCACCGTCACGCTCGAGGCCCTGCCCGGCCGGACGTTCAAAGGCAAGGTCGTCGAAGTGGGCGCGAGCGCGCTGCCCGTGACTGGCGCCGGCGCGGCCGCGCGCGAGTTCAAGGTCGTGGTCCGCCTCGACGAGGTCGAGCCGGGCCTGCGGCCGGGCCTGACGTGCGACGCCGAGATCGTCACGACCGAGCGCGCGAACGTGCTCACGGTGCCGCTGCAGAGCGTGGCGCTGCGGCCGGGCCCTGACGGCGTCGATCGCACGGGCGTGTTCATCGTGAAGGACGGCACGGCGGTCTTCACGCCCGTGACTGCCGGTGTCATCGGCGGCCTCGACATGGAAGTCTCGGGTCTGCCGGAGGGCGAGTCGGTGGTCGTCGGTCCGTACCAGGTCCTCCGCGATCTGCAGGACGGCGCCCCGGTGTCCGTCAGCCCGAGAAAGCGCTGAACAGATGACGCGGTTTTCGCCGGCCGCCTGGTTCGAAGGCGTGTCCGAAGCCCTCGCGACGCTCGCGCGCAACCCGCTGCGCGCCTCGCTCGCCGGGCTGGCCATGGCCGTGGCGGTCGCGACGACGGTGGTGGTGCAGACCGGGCTGGACGGCCTCGCGCGGTCGGCGCGCCTGGCGAGCGCGCGCGCCTTCGGCAGCGACTCGTTCGTGCTGGCCCGGGTCGCCGGCGCCAACCTGAGTCGTCGTGCCCTCGCCGAGAAGCTCGAACGGAATCCCAACATCACGCGGAGCGACGTCCGCTTCCTCGACAGCGTCGCGC
>JANOGJ010000311.1:0-2494 GCA_031405995.1 Acidobacteriota bacterium | reverse complement strand
TCTCCGAAGTTCGCCAGAATCTCGGGTCCGGTCAAGAACGGGTTGTCACATTCACCTATCGTCCGGGGTCGTGGACGCTGCCGATCCTGGCGTTTCCGGAATCGATGTCGTTTGCCGGCCGCTCGTGGCAGTACTTTTTCTCGGACCCCAACCCGCAGCTCGGGACCCTCATCGAGGCCCGGCCCCCCGTCGGGCCCTCGTGGTACTACGGCGGCAGTCCGTTCACGGTGACCACGCCGTACGGCGGCAAAGTGAAGTACACGCTCGCCCTGTTCCCGATGCTGCGCAGCCCACGGATTGAGCGACCGAGCGGGCTGCCCCCGCCCGGCAACTCGCTCTACAAGAACGTCTGGATGCTGAGCCAGCGGACGATGGAGGACGCCGGTGGCGCCGTTTTGGGCCCGTGGAACTTTCACTGGGTCGACTTCGGCGCCTATCAAGCGCGGTTGACGATTACCGGGCCCGTCCGCACGATCAAGTACGAGTGCGAGTTCCTCGAGTCGGGTCCGGTGCCCGTGCGCCGGATCGTCGAGGGCGGCGGCCAGCCGGTCGAGACCGAGGTCCTGCACCACCACGAGGCCGCCTTCTGGGCGGGCTCGCTCAACCAGCAGGGGCATCCGCTCCTTGATTCACACGCCGTGACGCGCGGCGCGAAGACCTACGCGACGAACTACTCGTACGCGACCACCAATTTCGCCGACTACGGCCACCCGAACCAGATCACGGAGGTCGGCGACCTGAGCCGGGCGACCACCGTCGCGTACGAGCATGGGTTCACGCCGTACATTCGGGCGCAGGTCGCGTCGGCGACCGTCGCCGTGGGCTCGGAGGCGTATACCCGGACGTACACGCACAACCTCGCGAGCGGCTTCGTCACGGCGCGCAACGTCTACGGCATCACGACGACGTTTGGCGCTGACGGCCGCGGCAATGTCGCGAGCGTCACCGACGCCAACAACCACACGACCATGTTCTCGTACGCCTGGGGCGTGCCCAAGGACCTAGGGACTCCGGAGTTCCCGATTACGCGCGAGATCAATCCCGACGGCTCCGTCGAACGCCAAACCCAGCGCGGCTTCACGACGTTCTTCGAGTACGACGCCCTTGGAAGGCCGACCCACGTGTATCCGCCGGTCGGCGACGCGACCATGACCGAGTACGACTACGGTGCGGCGCGGTGGGTGAAGGCTTCTCGTGGCGCGACCTCGTTCACGCTGACAACGCTCGACGGGTTTGCCCGCCCGGTCGCCACCGAGGACGCGGCCGGCGTCAAGACTCGCGTCGGGTACGACGCCGAGGGGCGCAAGACCTACCAGAGCTACCCCTACGAGGGGAGTGGCGACACAGGCGACACGTTCACCTACGACGCCTTGAACCGCGTGGCGCGCGTGACGCACGCCGACCTGTCGTACGTCGAGACAAGCTACCTCGATGGTGACGTCACCATCACCGATGAACTCGACCACGGCGCCAACGCGCGGACCACGGTCCAGCGGTGGCGCGCGTTTGGCGATCCGGGTGACGCGCGGCTGCTGTCGCTCCGCGATCCGGCCGGCTCCGAGTGGGTTTACAGCTACTCGGCGCTTGGCGCGCTGACGAAAGTCGATGGCCCCGGCACGCTCCCGGACCGCACGTGGGTCTTCAACGGCCAGCATCAGCTCCAGTCGGACACACAGCCGGAATCGGGCCAGACGACCTACGGGTACGACCCGGCCGGCAACTTGTCGTGGAAGACCGACGCGCGGGGCACGATCTTCAACTTCACGTACGACTGGAACAACCGGGTCACCCGCATCGAGGCCCCGGGCGATGCCGATGACGTGGACATCTGGTACGACGCGTCGAACAACCGCACGAGGGTGAAGAACGCCAGCGTCGACAGCACGTTCGCGTTCGACGGCGCGAACCGTCCGACGAGCCGCACGGATGTGCTCGACGGCCGCACGTTCGTGACCGGCTACCAGTACGACGGCCGCGACGTCCTCACGCGCATCGACTACGCAAGCGGCCGGCAGGTGGACTTCACGCCGGGCGCGCAAGGCCGCATCACGAGCGTCACCGGGCCGGGCGCGACCTACGCGACGGGGATCCAGTACCACCCGTCTGGCGCCATCAAGGCGCTGACGTTCGCCAACGGCGCGACCGAGTCGGTGACCTTCGACACCCGGCAGCGGCCCGAATGGTTGAAAAGCGGGCCGCTCGACATCTTTTACACGTACGACGCGGTCGGGAACGTCTTGAACATCAACGACGCGCGCGGCGGCTTCGACGCCAGCTACGGCTACGACGCGCTCGACCGGCTGGAGTGGGTGACGGGGTACGGCGCGCGGTCCTACACGTACGATCAGGCCGGGAACCGGCTGACGAAGACCGATCCGGTCGGGCCGGCGAGTTACCAGTACGACGCCGCGACCCAGCGGCTGATCTGGTCGGACGACACGCCGATGAACGGCGCGTTCGGGTACGACGCGGCCGGCAACACGACGACGGATCC
>JANOGJ010000279.1:0-4467 GCA_031405995.1 Acidobacteriota bacterium | reverse complement strand
AACTGGAGCGCGCGGAAGCCTGACGTCACGCCGGCGGCAGCTGTGCCCGCGGCGCCGCCCGAGCCGGTCCTCACGACGTCCAAGGTCCTCCCGAAACTTCTCGCCGTTCTTTCCCATCAGGCGTCGCCGGTGCTCGTCGACCTCGGCGGCGTCGTCGGCGCCAATGTCGCGTTCTTCGGCGACCGGCTCGGCTGCAAGTTCATCGTCGAGGACCTCGTCGCGATTGTCGAAGGCCACGCGAAGCGGCCCGGGCGCGAGGGCCTGGCCGCGGCGCTCGCCCAGCAGCTGAGCGCGCTTGAACAGGGCTCCGTGGACGGCGTGCTGTGCTGGGACCTGTTCGACTACCTCGATCGCCCGACAGGCCAGGCGCTCGCGACCCGCTTGACCAGCCTGCTCAAGAAGGGCGGCGCGCTCTACGGGTTCTTTGGCACGACCGCGGCCGAGCTCACGCACTACACGCGGTTCGTCGTCAACGGCGACGACACGTTCCGGCAGCGCCAGTACCCGGCGACGACGACGCGCCGGCACGTGCTGACCACCCGGGACATCGGCAAGATCTTCGAAGGGCTGACGGTCGCCGAGTCCGTGCTGCTGAAAACCGGGTCGCGGGAGACGTTGTTTAGAAAGACCTGACAGATAATACCGGGGTGCCCCGCCCGGTCATCGCGCTCCTCACGGACTTTGGCAGCCGCGACCACTACGCCGGGGTCATCAAGGGCGTCATTCTCGGGATCTGCGCCGACGTGACGCTCGTGGACGTGTCGCACGACCTGCCGCCGCACGACGTCCCCTTTGCCGCGCTCGAACTGGCGGCCACCTACAAATATTTTCCCGCCGGCACCATCTTCGTCGCCGTCGTCGATCCCGGCGTGGGCACGGCCCGCCGCGGTCTGGCGGCGGAGGCCGGCGACTGGCGGTTCGTCGCGCCCGACAACGGCGTGCTGACGGCCGTCTTCGAGGAGACGCCGCCGAAGAAGGTGGTGGAACTGACCGAGCGCCGCTTCGCGCGGCCGACGGTCAGCCGGACGTTCGAGGGACGCGATCGCTTCGCGCCCGCCGCGGCCTGGATCGCGAAGGGCACCCAGCTGGCGGCGTTCGGGCGCCAGGTCACCGACTACACCCTGATCGATCTGCCGAAGCCGACGAGCGAGGGCGAGGTGCTGCGCGGGTGCGTGGTGCGCGTGGATCGGTTCGGCAACATCGTCACCAACCTCGATCGCCGGTCGTGCGAGCGTCTCGCGGGGGGGCCGGCGGGGCTGCAGTTGACGGTGCGCGGCCAGGCCATCGGGCGCATCGTGTCGACCTACGCGGACATCCCCTCGGGGGAGGTCGGGGCGCTCTTCGGCAGCACCGACCACCTCGAGTGCGCGGCGCATGCGGCGAGCGCGGCGGAACGGCTTGGCGTGGCGGTGGGCGATCTGGTGGAGTTACGGCGCATCTAGTCTCAGGAGTTCTGCATGCTTGATTTCGAGTTGTCCGAGGAACATCAGCTTCTGGAGCGGACGGTCCGCGAGTGGGGCGCGCGCGCGGTCGCGCCGACGATCCGCGAGCTGGATCGGGAGCACCGGTTCGACAAGAGCTTTCTCACGCAGATGGCCGACCTCGGCCTGCTGGGCTGCTCCGTGCCCGTCGAGTACGGCGGCGCCGGCATGGACTACATCAGCCTCGGGATCGTGTCGGAAGAGCTCGAGTATGTCGATACCTCGCTCCGCGTCGTGATGTCCGTGCACGCGGGCCTGAATTGTCTGACGCTGCTCGCGTGGGGCACCGAGGACCAGAAGCGGCGGTATCTGGTGCCACAGGCGCAGGGCAAGAAGATCGCGACGTACGGGCTGACGGAGCCGGCGGCGGGCAGCGACGCGCGCGGCATCCAGACCGTCGCCATCAAGCGAGGCGACCGCTACGTCATGACGGGCGAGAAGATGTGGATCTCGCTCGCGGACGTCGCCGACAACTTCCTCGTCTTCGCCTGGAGCGACCTCGAGAAAAAGAAGCTGCGGGATCCGAGCGGCCTGTCGGCGTTCATCCTCGAGCGCGGCTTCAAGGGCTTCTCGTCGGGCACGCTCACGCAGAAGTGGGGCATCCTCGCGGGCAACACCGGCTTCTTCAAGATGGACGAGGTCGAGGTGCCGGCCGAGAACCTGGTGGGCCGCGAGGGCGAAGGCTTCAAGATCGCGATGTTCGCGCTCGATCAGGGGCGCTACACCGTGGCCGCGGGCGCGACCGGCCTCATCCGCGCCTGCCGCGATGCCAGCGCCAAGTACGCGCGCGAGCGCAAGACGTTCGGCGTCGAGATCGGCGAGCACCAGCTGGTGAAAGAGATGATCGCGCAGATGGAGTCCGACTACCAGGCCGCGCGCCTGCTCTGGCTGCGCTCCGGCTGGCTCAAGAACAAGGGGACGCGCAACACGCGCGAGACCGGGCTCGCCAAGTGGTTCGCCACGGTGGCGTCCGAGCGCGCCGCGGGGGACGCCGTGCAGGTGCACGGCGCCAACGGCTACTCGGACGAGTACCCGGTCGGCCGCTTCTACCGGAACTGCAAGGGCGCGGTGATCTACGAAGGCACCCGCGAGATCCACAAGATCATGCAGGCCGACTACGTGCTCGGGTACCGGAACGACCGGCCGACGCGCTGCGAACTGCCGCCCTACGGAGCCAAGTGATGGCCAAGCCTCCCGTCGCCCACGATCTGTCGCTGGCGCTCCTGCGCGTGGTGGAGCAGGCCGCCATCGCCTCCGCGTTGACCATGGGCCGCGGCGACCGCCACGGCGCCGACCGGGCGGCGGTCGAGGCGATGCGCGCGACGCTCGACGACGCGCCGATCGACGGGACCATCGTGATCGGCGAGGGCGAGCGCGACGAAGCGCCCATGTTGTTCATCGGCGAGCGGGTGGGCCAGGGCGCGAAGGGGCGCCTCGGGCTGCCGGCGGTGGACATCGCGGTCGATCCGCTGGAAGGCACGAATCTCTGCGCGACGGGCGCGCCAGGCGCCATCGCCGTGCTGGCCGCGTCGTCCAAGGGCGGGCTGCTCCATGCGCCCGACCTGTACATGGAGAAGATCGTCGTCGGACCCCGCGCGAAAGACGCGGTCAGTCTCGACCGGCCCGTGGACCAGAACCTGAAGTCGATCGCCAAGGCGCTCGAACGCGAAGTCCAGGACCTCGTCATCATCGTGCTCGAGCGCCCGCGCCACGAGGCGCTCGTCGAGGAAATCCGCGCGGCCGGCGCGCGCATCCGGCTGATTTCGGACGGCGACCTGTCGGCCGGCGTGGCCGCGGCGGTGGACGGCTCGGGTGTCCATGCCGTGATGGGCACGGGCGGCGCGCCCGAGGGGGTCCTGACCGCGGCGGCGATGCGCTGCCTCGGCGGCGAGATCTACGCGCGCCTCGTCGTCTCGACGCCCGCGCACGAGGCGCGCTGCCGGGAGATGGGCATCACCAATCCCAGACGGATCTACTCGTCAGCCGACCTCGCGTCCGGGCATCCCATCACCTTCGCCGCCACCGGGGTCACTGATGGCGCGCTGATCAGAGGCGTGCGGTTCTTCGGCCACGGCATCCGCACGAGCTCCATCGTCATGCAGAACGACCCGCACTTGATTCGCTTCATCGACACGATCCACGTGCGCCATACGGATGACACGCTCCGTATCCGGTTCTAGCGCGCCGGACTGGCGACGCAACCAGGCCGCGGTCACGACCGCGGCGTTCATCGGGTTCACCGGCTTCACCCTGGTGATGCCGTTCCTGCCCCTGTACTTCGAGCAACTCGGCGT
This sequence comes from Acidobacteriota bacterium, assembly GCA_031405995.1. Taxonomy (GTDB): domain Bacteria; phylum Acidobacteriota; class Vicinamibacteria; order Vicinamibacterales; family SCN-69-37; genus JANOGJ01. The sequence goes on along the minus strand of JANOGJ010000279.1, from coordinate 692 downwards.
CCGCAGCACGAGCGCCATCGCCATCTGGTCCGGCGTGAGTCTGGGCGTCACGCCGGCGATCACGGCCCTGATAGCGCCGGTCTGGGCGCGGTTGGGCGATCGTCTGGGCCGCAAGATCATGGTCGCGCGATCGCTGGCCAGCTTCGTCGTCATCATGGCGCTCATGGCGTTTGTCCAGGCGCCGTGGCAGGTGTTCGCGCTGCGCGGGATTCAGGGGATCTTCGCCGGCTATGGCGCCATCGCGATGACGATGGCGGCCGAGTCGGCGCCGCCGGAGCACACGGCGACCGCGATCGGCTGGGTGCAGACGGCGCAGCGGCTCGGCCCGGCGCTCGGTCCGGTGATTGGCGGCGCGCTGGCGCAGTCCATGGGCGTGCGCCAGACCTTCGTGTTCTCGGCCGCGTTCTATCTGGCCGCGTTCATGATCGTGGTCGTCGGGTACCGGGAGCCGGCGTCGCGCGGCGGCCACGAGGAGCAGCGGGCGGCGCCGGGCACGACCTTCCGCGAGCTGTGCCGAATCCCGCATTTCGTGCTGTTCATGGGCACCGTGTTCGGCCTGCAGCTCGTGGACCGCAGCTTCGGACCCGTCCTGCCGCTCTACCTGATCGAAACCGGCACGCGGCTCGACCAGGTGGCGTTCCTGAGCGGCGTGATCTTCACGACGACGGCCGCGGCCGCGGCCGTGGGGAATC
>JANOGJ010000265.1:0-1634 GCA_031405995.1 Acidobacteriota bacterium | reverse complement strand
ACGCGACGGTGCTCGGTCACGACACGGCGGCCGGGTCGGCGTGGCGCAAGGACGTCGGGTACCTGCCCGGCGCGCTCGCGCTCTGGCCCGGCCTCTCCGGCGCGCGCACGCTCGACCTGCTCGCCGATCTCACGGGACGGCCGCCGGTGTGGCGCGCGGAGATCCTCGATCGCCTGCAGCTCGGCGCGGCGGACCTCGCGCGGCGAGTCGGGACGTACTCCGACGGCATGCGCCAGAAACTCGGCATCACGCAGGCGCTGCAGTGCGCGCCGCACCTCGTCCTGCTGGACGAACCTTCCAAGGGCCTCGACCCGCTGGTCCAGGTCGCGTTCTACGACCTGGTGAGTGAGGTGGCGAAACGGAACACGACCGTCTTCTTTTCGTCGCACATCCTGCCGGAGGTCGAGCGTGTGTGCCATCGCGTGGCGATGCTCCGCGGCGGCGCGCTCGTGAGCGTCGGCGATGTCGAGGCCCTGCGGCGGGCCCTGCCCCGCCGCGTCACCGTGGTGTTCCGCGAGGACTCGACAGGCTTGGATCTGGTCGAGTTCGGCCGGGTCCTCGACCGGTCCGCGCGGCGCGTCGAGCTGCTGGTGGCCGTCGATCGCATTCCCGCCCTGGCGGGCCGGCTCGCGACCATGCCCCTCGCCGATCTTCTCATCGAGCCGCAGCGGCTCGAAGACGCGTTCCTGGAGCAGTACCGATGATCGACCGCCGGACCGCCGCACTGGCCGGCCGGCTGTGGCACCAGCATCGGATCGCCCTGCTGGTGATGGCCGTGGGACTCGCCGTGTTCGAGCTGGTGATTACGCGCGTCGCGCCCTCGCCTGGTGAAGCCGGATTTCTCGGCGGCCTGATCGCGCTGCTGCCGCCTCAGGTGGCGGCGTTTGCCGCAGGCGAGCTCGCCTTGGCTTCGCCGCGCGGCGTTATCGCGTTCGGGTATCTGCACCCGTTTTTTCTGGCGATCTTCAGCGCCTGGACGATTCGCGTGGCGAGCGGGGCGCTCGCCGGCGAGATCGGCCGCGGCACGATGGACTTGCTGGCGTCGCGGCCCGTGCCTCGGTCAGCTCACGTGCTCGCAGCCTGGGTGATGATCGCCGCCGGTCTGGCCGTGCTCGGCGGCGCGGCCTGGACCGGCACGGCGATCGGCCTCACTCTTCGATCGCTCGAGGTCACACCGGGCGAAGTCGTTGTGTTGCCGGCCATGGCGTGGCTGCTGTTCGCGGCCTGGGGCGGCGTCGCGCTGCTCGTCAGCGCGCTTCGGCGCGACGCGGGCTCGGCGATCGCCTGGACGTCCTCACTCGTCGCGACGTCGTTCGTGCTGGACTTCCTGGTGCGCGTCTGGTCGCCCGTGCAGTGGATGCGGCCGCTGTCGCTCTTCGCGTACTACCGTCCGACGGACATCGTTCACAACGGGCTCTCGGTGGCCGATCCGGTCCGGCTCGCCATGGTGGCGGTCGCCACGATCGCAGTGGCTGTTGTCGTCTTCGGGCGGCGCGACTTGTAGACGCCTGCCGGGTCTGAAGACCCGGCCTCCATTCAGCGTACGACCAGCTCGCCCCTCAGCCGGATGTCCTTCGACGACGCGCCGACGAGGATTCGAATCGTGCCGGGTTCGACGACCCACCTCATGTGCT
>JANOGJ010000248.1:0-1853 GCA_031405995.1 Acidobacteriota bacterium | reverse complement strand
GGCCTCGCCGGTGGCGCTGAAGTAGATGCGGGACCGGCCGATCGCCTTGTTGCCCACACTCACCTGGATGGACGGCGCCCGGCCCTGGCGCTGGGCGGACTGCAGGCCGTTGAAGTAGTCGCGCTGTTCGGCGTTGGCGGTGATGCGGTAGCGGCCGACGCCGCCCGCGAGCGTCGCGCCGAAGTAGCGCTCGCGCAGCGACAAGTCGAACACGTTCTGCTGAAAGAGCTGTTGCGTCTGCTGGTCGGTCACGTAGTTGGATCGGCCGATCACGTGAAAGCGCCGGCCGAGGCGCTGGTTGACCGATCCCCGGACGGTGTACGTCCGCTTCGCCGTCGCGCGGTCGTCGAACATCGTGACCTGCATCTGGCCGTCCGACCCGGGCCCCGAGACGAAGCGGTACTCCGCGCCGGCGCCTTGTCCGCCCTTCGAGAACCAGTTGTGGAAGAACGTCACGTCCTGGCTGCGCCCGAGTACGAGGAAGAAGGCGTTGCTCACGCCCGAGCCGTGCAGGGTCGACGTCGAGTACGACGGCATGAGAATCCCTGTCGATCGCTCGTCCGACCCGAGAGGGTAGTAAATGATGGGCGCGTAAAAGACCGGCACCCCTTTGATGCGAAGCACCGCGTTTCGGGCCACCAGTCGCTCGTCGAGCACGACCGTGCCTGACGTCAACGTGAAGTCCCAGCGGGGTGACGGCTGAGCGCAGGCCGAGTACCAGCCCCTGGTCAGCCGGTAGGTGCGCGGACCGATCCGCTCGATTTTCTCGGCGCTGAACTGGACCTCCGACTCGAAGGAGCCGAACGGGCTCCGATCCGCCTGCGCGCTGCCGGCGACGCGAGCCCAGCCCATCGCGCGATGAAAGGTGCCGAAGCGCGTCGCGCGATCCAGTTCCATGCGCTCCGCCATCACGTGAAGGCCGGGCTGCATCAGGAGCACGTTGCCGGTCGCCGTGACGGTCGTCGCGGTCCACTCCACGCGATCCGCGTACAGGGTCGAGTCGTCGCAGGTGATGACCACCGCGCCCGCATAGAACCCGGGTTTGCCCGGACCGGCATTCTCGAAGTCGCCCGTGAACTCGACGTGGCCAATGATGCGGCAGGAGCCGAGCGGCGTTTCGTCGCCCTGCGCGGCCGCGGCCGCCGGGACGAGCAGCGATGCGGCGACGGCGAGGGGGAAAAGGACCGATCGGATCATGCTGCAGCCCGCGCGCGGCGCGTCGGTTCGGAAGATATCACGCCCATTCGGCCCGCACTTCGCCGGCCAGATACAGCGAGCCGGCCACGACCGCGGGCGCGCCGCAGGTGACGGCGCGCGCGAGGGCGTCGAGGGGCCGTTCGATCGCTTCGGCCGGAATCGCCGGGGAGAGGCGCGCCGCCACCGCCATGAGATCAGACGGTGAGGCCGCGCGCGAGGTTGCAGGCGCCGTGCAGATGAACCGCGACGCCGCGGGCTCGAGCGCCAGGACCATCCCTTCGATGTCCTTGTCCCGCATCATCCCGATGACGAGGGGCAGACGGCGGCCGTACGCCTCGGTCAGATACCGCTGCAGCGCCCTGGCGCCGGCCGGATTGTGCGCGCCGTCGACCAGGACGTCGTGGCCGCGCCAGGTGGCGGCTTCCAGCCGGCCCGGCCACACGACGTCTTCGAGCGCGGCACGGATGGCGGACGCCGGCATCGCGACGCCCGTCCGTCCTGGAAGCTCCTCGAGCAGCCGGACCGCGGCCGTTGCGTTCGCGACCTGGTGGCGTCCGCGCAGCGCGAGCGGCAAGGGGCCGTACTTCCCGCGCGGCGTCTCGATCTCCAGGCGAATCAGGCCGGCCCGCATGTCGGCCCGCGCCGTCACGCCGTCC
>JANOGJ010000219.1:0-4038 GCA_031405995.1 Acidobacteriota bacterium | reverse complement strand
CGATGGCCGCAATCCTGAACGAAGAACCGGCCGAACCGCCCGGATCCGGCAGCCGCATGCCGCCGGAGATCGGCACGATCGTCCGGCACTGCCTCGAGAAGCGCGCGGGCGATCGGTTCCAGTCCGCGCGCGACCTGGCGTTTGCGCTGCGCGCGGCGGCAGCCGGATCGGGCGCCGCGGCCGGCGCCGCGGTCGAGGACCGTCGGTCGCGGTGGTGGCTCGCGGTGCCGGCGATCCTGCTGGTGGGCTCAGCCGTCGTCGCGTGGTGGTACTTCAGTTGCTGCGGCGCAGCCGACGCGCCGGAGCGATCCGCCCTCTCGGTGGTGCGCATGACGAACACCGGCCGCGCGAGCGAACCGGCGATTTCGCCGGACGGCCGCCTCGTGACCTACGTCACGGGCGAGGAGGACAAGTCCAGCATCAGGGTGTACCAGGTCGCCACAGGCTCTGACGTGGAGTTGGTGCCGGCCGGCGCGTCCGTATACAGCGCGCCTGGCTTTTCGCCCGACGGCGCGTACGTCTACTACAACGCGACCGACCCAGCCCGTTTCAGCGGCTCTATCCAGCGGGTGCCGGCGGTCGGCGGCGCGCCACGGCTCGCCTTTGCCGATGCGGTGTCGTCGCCGAGGTTCTCGCCCGACGGCCGATCGGTGGCCTTCGCGCGGGCTCGCATGCCGGAGTTCTCGATCGAGATCGTCATCGCGGCTGCCGATGGCACGGGCGAGCGGGTGCTCACTTCGGCGAAGGCGCTTGCGCTCGTTGGCTTCAACTGGTCGCCGGACGGCCGCGAGCTCGTGATGGTGAAGGAAATCGGAGCGCCGCCCAGGATCACGCTCGTCGCGCTCGGGGCCGCGGACGGTCGCGAGCGGCGCCTCACCGAACAGGAATGGCGGAACGTCTCCGGACCGGTTTGGCTGGCCGGCGGACGGGGCGTGCTGGTCGTCGCCCGGGAACAGGACGAAATCTCGCAGATCTGGCACGTCGATCCGCAGACCGGACGAGCGCGCCGCCTGACGGACAGCCCGACCGGCTACGGGACGTTCAGCGTCGCCGGAAATGTCGATGCCTTCGTCGCCGACGTGTGGGACAGGGAAGTCAGCATCTGGGTGGGCCAGCCTGCCAGTCCGCAGAGCTGGCGCCGCGTCGAGGCGGATGCGGGCCGGCGGGACGGCGACGGCGGCGTGTCCTGGACGCATGACGGCCGGCTGTTGTACGCCTCGCGGAACCAGGGTTTGCAGGCCATCTGGGTGATGGAGGCGGATGGCCGGTCCCGGCGCCAGCTCACGCACGAGGGCGACGCCAGCTCGCCTGAGGTCTCGCCCGACGGACGGAGCGTGGTGCTCGCCCGGCGCCAGGATGGCATCTCCAACATCTGGCGAATGGCGATCGACGGATCCGGCCTCCGCCAGGTGACCGCTCTCGAGCGCGCCGGGGCGCCAACGTGGACGCCCGACTCCGAGGCGATCCTCTTCGTCGGGCAGGTCGCGGGCCGCCTCGGCGTGTTCCGCCTCCCGGCCGCCGGCGGCGATCCCGCGCTCGTGAGCGATCAGCTGTTCAACCGGCCGTCGGTCTCGCCCGATGGCAAGTGGCTGGCCGCGATGGCGCGCGACAGCCAGGATCGCTTCGTGGCGGCGGTCGCGCCGTATCCCGAAGGGCGCCCGTGGCGGCCGATCGCCGGTGTGAGTGCGTCGTCGGTGGGTGTGAGATGGGCGCCGGACGGTCGGCTCGTGTTCCCGAAGCCGGAGAGCTCAGGATCGAATCTCTGGCGCGTGTCGATCGACGGATCGGCGCCCGAACGCCTCACGGCCTTCGACGGCGGCGAGGTCGTGCATTGGGCGTGGAGCCGCGACGGCCGCCTGGCCTGCGTGCGCAGCCGGGCGTCCCAGGACGTGTTTCTGATGACGGGTCTCAGCGGCATCCTGCCCGCGCCGGCGCGCTGAGGTCGTCGTTACCCGCGCGGGGTACTGGGCGAGTCAGGTGAAGTAGCGGTCGCCACCTGGCCTTGAAACGCCGGCAGTTTAGCGACGTGCACGGTCACGCCGGTCGCGATGCCGAGGAGCGCCAGCCGCAGCCAGATGGATTCGGCGGCCCAGATCGCCGTGGCGCCAATGCTGATCCAGAGCACACCGAGCGTGATGGCCTTGTCGCGCCGGCGCATGCCGCGTCCCTCACGGCTGCTGCGGATGTAGGGGCCGAGGACCCGGTTATTGACGAGCCTGAGGTAGAAGCGCTCGGAGCTTCGCGCGTAGCACGCGGCCCCGAGGAGCAGGAACACCGCCGTCGGCACGAGCGGAAGGAAGATGCCGGCGACACCGAGCGCAACGAAGAACGTGCCGCAAACGACGAGAAGCGCGTTCCAGATCCGACGAGGCACCCGGACATTCTAGACTGGCGTCCCGCCGCCTACGAATGACCTGTCAGTTGCTCGGCCCGTGTGATGAGTTCCTTCGCGTCCTCGTGCTTCAGCCGTCGCCGTGCCTCGTCCCCGCTGAGCCACGCGCGATCGCGGTCCTCGCCGGGCGAGCCTTCGGATTCAAAGGTCATGAGGAAGAACTGCACGTGAAGCCGGCCCCGCTGCGTGTAGTACTCGAGATCGCCCAGCTCGCCAATCGGGCTCGCCGTCACGCCCGCTTCCTCGAGCACTTCGCGCGCGGCCGCCTGCGCCGCCGATTCGCCGTCTTCGATGTGGCCTTTGGGCAGGACCCACTCGCCGGGCTGCCGCCGCGCCGTGACGAGCAGGAACTGAACGCTCCCGCGGTCGCGGCGAACGACGACCCCGCCGGCGTGCGTGGGCCCTTCGACGGGCTCAGGGCGGGCGCTCACGCCTGCTATCGAATGCGCTCGCGGACGCGCGCCGGCTTGGAGAGTTTCTCGCCCGCGACCTCGATCGTGACGAGGTAGTCGCCGACGCCGAGGGGCCCCGCCTGCCCTGAGCCTGTCGAAGGGCCGCCTCGGCCCGCGCCGCCACCCCCGCCCTGGCCTGAGCCTGTCGAAAGGCCCCGTCCGCCACCACCGCCCCCGAGATTCAGCAGGACGCGATTGAGTCCGCGCCGCGCCGGTCCGTCTACCGTGCGCGTCGCGCGGCCCGAGACGTCCGCGATGGTCACCCGGGCGGCGCCCGCCGCGTCCGCCTTCAGGTAGTAGTTGACGACGAGCGCATCCGGCTCGTTCGGCGTCTCCAGGTACTTGTCGCCGTAGAGGTTGTAGTTGCCGATCGCGGCAAAGCCGTAGCGCGCTCGCGGTTCGACGTCAAAGAGGTGCGTCGTCTTGTTCAGCACCTCGGCCGAGAGCTCCTGGAGCGGCGTGATGTCGCCGACCCAGATCGCGCGGCCGTACGTGCCGAGCACAAGATCGTTCTCCCGCGGGTGGATCGTGAGGTCGTGCACGGCGACCGTCGGCAGGTTGGCTTTGAGACGCGCCCAGCTCCGACCGGCGTCGATGGAGACGAACACGCCGATGTCGTTGCCGACGATCAGCAGGTTCGCGTTCTTCCGATCCTGCACGACGACGTTGATGGGCGAGCGGGCGAGGCCGGCGCCGATCGACATCCACGTCTTGCCGTAGTCGGTCGTGCGAAACAGGTACGGCGTGAAGTCGTCGTGCCGGAAGCCCGTCTTCGACACGAACGCCGTCGCCGGATCGTGCGGTGACGCGAACACCCGGCTGACGTAACGATCGGCCGGACCGCCGGCCGCGGCGATCGACGGCGTGGCGTCCAACCACGCGGCGCCGTGGTTCTGCGTGACCTGCACTTTGCCGTCGTCGCTGCCGGTCCAGATAACGCCCGCTCGAAGCGGCGATTCCGAAATGGTCGTCATGGAGCAGTACGGCACGTTGCCGGAATTCCGGCCGCACGTGCTAGGGTCGTTCGTCGTCAGATCCGGACTGATGGCTTCCCACGCGTCGCCACGGTTGAGCGATCGGAACAGGAACTGCGATCCCGCGTACACGATTTGCGGATTGTGCGGCGAGAGGACGATGGGCGTCTGCCAGATGTAGCGCAGGGGCGGGCCGCCGGGCGGCGTCGGCGGCGCGATC
>JANOGJ010000209.1:0-3362 GCA_031405995.1 Acidobacteriota bacterium | reverse complement strand
CCAGCTCCGACCCCCGAGCCCACCGTCGTCCCGGTGATCACACCGCCGCCGCTCAGCCGGCAGCCGTCGATGATGCTCGCGTGGTTGAGTTCGTCGGAAATAACGACGTCGTCTTTCGTCAGGATCGCGGAGACGGTGCCGGCGTTGGCCGCGAAGCCGCTCTGAAACACGACGACCGCTTCCGTCTTCTTGAAGACGGCCAGCCGGCGCTCCAGCTCCAGATGGATCGCCATCGTGCCGGCGATCGATCGCACGGATCCCGACCCGACGCCGAACTGCTTGATCGCCTCGATCGCGCGCTCGACGAGCTTCGGGTGCGTCGTGAGCCCCAGGTAGTTGTTCGACGAGAGGTTGACGACCCGCCGGCCGTCGAAGCGCGTGGACGCCTCCTGGCGCTCCTCGAGGACCCGGAGCGATCGATAGAGGCCCTGGGCGCGAAGCGAGTCGAGTTCGGTGGCGAGAAACGCGAGCGGATCGTGGCGCATGAGGCTCCGGAATGAAGGGCTACTCGGTGTCGCGCTCGACCAGTTCCTGGAAGAGCACCTGGGCGATGGCCGCCGACGGCACGGCGAGCAGGGCGCCGACGACGCCGAGCAGTTCGGTGCCGATGAGCAGCGCGACGATGACCGCCACCGCGCTGAGGCCGACCTGCCGCTCCATGATGCGCGGCACGAGGAAGTTGTTCTCGATGAACTGCTGAATCGCGAAGTACCCGCCCACAAAGAAGCCGGTCTGGACCGAGACGGTGAACCCGACGAGGATCGCGGGAATGGCCGCCAGGATCGGACCGACGACCGGGATCATCTCGCCGACCGCGGCGAGCAGCCCGAGCACCCAGAAGTAAGGCACGCCCATCACCCAGAGGCCGAACGCGGCCGTCGACCCGATCACGAGCGCGAGCAGCAACTGGCCGCCGAGCCACGCGCCGACCTTGACCGTGACCGCGTCCGTGATGCGGGCGACCTGAGGCCGGCGTTCCTTCGCGAAGAGCTTGAGGAAGCCCTTCTGCAGGCTGTCGCCCTCGATCAGCAGGTAGTACGGTAGGACGAACACCGTCACGATGGCGCCGACGACGCCCACGATGCCCTGCAGCGCGCTCAGGATTCCGCTCATCGCCACCCCGGGCGTCGGCAGGTTCTTGACGATGGCCGACCAGCTCCACTGGGTCGACGGCAGCTTCCAGCCGCGGAGCACGGCCTGCCACCGATCGGCGAACTCAGGCAGTTTCGTCCAGAGGTCCTGCGTCTGGCTGATGAGCGGAGGCAGCATGATCGACAGTGCGCCCGCCACGGCGAGCAGCAACCCGATGTAGAGCGCGAGAATCGCCGCCCAGCGCGGCAGCCGGCGCTTGCGGTGCTTGGCCGATATCCTGCGCCGTTCCAACCAGCGCACGATCGGACTGAACCCGATCGCGAGCAGCCCGGCGACATACAGAATGAGCAGCACCTCGCGGACGAGGATCAGCAACCACAAGACGGCCAAGCCCACGACGAGCACGGTGACGGTGCGGACGATGAGCCAGTGCTGATCGTGTCTTGTCACGGTGTCTCCCGGCCGTCCTGGCTCAGGAACTCGCCGGCGAAGGCCGAAAGATCGTCGTAGATCGCGCCCAGCTCGTCGGGCGACGCGAGAAACACGATGCGGAAGAAGCCCTGATCGGCGGGGAGCCCGAAACCCGAGCCGTACACGCACAGGATGCCGGTGGCTCTGAGGAGCGCGAGGACGAAGTCCTCGTCGGTCTTGCCCTTGGGCAGCGCGATCTGCGGCATCGCGTAAAACGCCGCTTGCGGCGCGACCACGGACATGCCTGGCATGGCGGCCAGCCGGCGCGTCGTCAAGTCGGCCCGCAGCGTGAGCTCGCGGACGAACTCTTTTTGATGCGACCGATCGCCGGTCAGCGCGGCTTCGATCCCGAACTGCATCGGACCGGGACTGCACAGCCGGCCGTCAGCGAGCTTCTTGATCGCCCCCAGCACGTCGTCGAGTTTGTCCGAGCGGCCGACGACGAGCCAGCCGGCGCGCCAGCCGGGCGCGAGGTACGCCTTGGAGAGGGACGAGAAAGAAATGATGGGCGCGTCGGGGTCGAGGCTGCCGAGCAGCGGCGCGCGGCCGTTGAACGCGAGGTCGCTGTAGACCTCGTCGGCGAGGATTGGGATACCGGCGCGGGTGGCGAGATCGATCAGTGCGCGCCGCATCGGTTCCGGGTACACGGCGCCGGTCGGGTTGTTCGGGTCGATGAGGACCAGCGCGCGCGTGGCTGCACTGACGAGCCGCTTCACGTCGTCGAGGTCGGGCAGCCAGCCGCGCGCGGGATCGGTGCGGTAGTACACGGCGCGCGCGCCGATCTTGGCGAGCACGGCCGTGTAAAGAGGATAGGTCGGCGTCGGGACGAGCACTTCGTCGCCGGCGTCGGCGAGCGCGCCCAGCGCGAGCTCGATGCCCTCGGACGTGCCCGACGTGAGGATGACCCGATCGGGCGAGACCGGCATGCCGCGCGAGGCGTACTCGGCCGCGACGGCATCACGCGCGGAGGCGATGCCGGCCGACGCGGTGTAGCCGTTGTGCCCGTCGCGCAGGGCCTTGCTCACCGCCTCGACCAGATGCGGCGGCGTCCGGAATCCAAACGGGATCGGATCGCCGATGTTCAGGTAGCGCACCGGCCGACCGGCGGCCTCGACCTTCTTCGCCTCGCCGACGATGTTCCGGATGGCGTAGGTGAATGACCGGACGCGGGCGGACGAGCGGATGGAAGAACCGACGGGCATCAACATATGGTAACGGTTCCGAGGTTCCGGGGTTCCGGGGTTCCGATCAATGTCAGAATCAGTCCCAATGATTGGGCTCGGCCTGACCGCCATCCGGCTGACGCTGTCCGTGGTGTTCGTGCTTCATGGCGCGCATGTCCTGTTTGGGTTCTGGAGCGGGCCGGCCGTCGGTCCGGGCGGGCTCACGGAGACCGCGGCGCAGCTCACCCGCGCCGGGATCGAGCCGGGGTACCTGATGGCGCTGTTCGCCGGGGTGATTCAGTTCGCGGGCGGGCTGCTCATCGGCCTGGGCCTGCTCACGCGATTCGCTGCCGCGGCCGTGCTCGGCTACGTGCTGCTGGCCGCGTGGAAGCAGCACCTGATGTGGGGCTTCTTCCTCAACTGGGTGAACGACCCCACGCGCGGGCAGGGACTCGAACTCTCGATCGCGCTCGCGGGCGGCCTGCTGTGCCTCCTCGTTACCGGCGCCGGCGACTTTTCGATCGACGGTCTTCGGATGAGCCGGGCTCACGCCCGCGCGGCCGGCCGCGCGCGCCGGCGCCGCCGCGCCGGCCCGATGGAGCTCACCCGGCGCGGCGGGCGCAGCACCGGGGCGCG
>JANOGJ010000172.1:0-8414 GCA_031405995.1 Acidobacteriota bacterium | reverse complement strand
GCGAGTGGGACTTCTTCGTCCAGGACAACTGGAAGGTCCGCCCGAACCTGACGCTGAACATCGGCCTGCGGTACGCGCTGCAGTTGCCCTTCTATTCGAAGGACAACAGCTACTCGGCCGCGACTGTGGACAACGCCTGGGGCATCTCCGGCAACGTGGCGGGCTGCGACCCGAGCAACCCGACGCCGGCCACGTGCAACCTGTTCAAGTCGGGCGTCGTGCCTGGCACGGTGCCGACGTTCCAGAACTTCGGCGCGGGCGTCAAGGCCTACAACACCGACCTGAACAACTGGGCGCCGGCCCTCGGCCTGAACTGGTCGCCGTCGGCGGAGAACGGCTTCCTGCGGACGATCCTGGGCCGTCAGGGCGACACGTCGTTCTCGGGCGGCTGGAGCCGCGCGTTCGAGCGTCACGGGATGTCGGACTTCACCGGCGTCTTCGGCTCGAACCCTGGTCTGACGACGCCGGCGACGCGCAACATCGCGAACGGGAACCTCGGATCCCCGCTGCCGCTGCTCCTCCGGAACGGCAACACCGGCCCTCCGGCTGTCTGCCCGCCGGGAGCGATTACGGTCGCCTGCATGGCGCCGTCGCCGATCTACCCGATTCCGACGTCGGTGACGGGCAGCGTGAACCTGTTCGACCCGAACCTGCAGGTGCCGTACTCCGACTCGTACACGGTCGGGATGCAGCGCTCGCTCGGCGCGAAGTCGGCGATCGAGATCCGCTACGTCGGCACGCGCAACCGCGAACAGTGGACCACCTACAACTACAACGAGCCGAACATCCTGGAAAACGGCTTCCTGCAGGAGTTCCTGAACGCGCAGGCCAATCTGTACGCCAACATCGCCTCGGGCGTGGCGGCGCGCAACGGGTCGTTCGCCTACTTCGGCCCCGGCACGGGCACGGTGCCGCTGCCGATCTACCTGGCGTACTTCAACGGCATCGGCACGCCGTACTCGGGCACGAACTGGTCGAACGCCAACTTCGTGAACCCGCTCTCACGGCTCGCGCCGAACCCGTTCACCCCGGCCGGCACGGGCGCCAACACGAGCCTGACCGGCAGCGCGACGTTCCGCGCCAACGCACTGGCGGCCGGGCTGCCGCGGAACTTCTTCTACGCCAACCCCGACGCGCTCGGCGGGGCCAACGTGACGGGCAACGGCGGCTACACGAAGTACAACGGACTGCAACTGCAGTTCCGCCGTCGCCTGTCGGGCGGCATGCAGATGGACGCGAACTACTCCATCGGCATGGCGCTGGAGTCCACACGCTACTCGTTCCGGGTCCCGCGTTTGCTGACGCGCAACGCGGGGACCGAGGGCGACGTGCGGCAGGCGCTCAAGGCGACGTTCGTCTACGAGCTGCCGATCGGCCAGGGCCGTCGCTTCGCCAACGGCGCGGGCCCGGTCCTCGACCGCATCATCGGCGGATGGCAGGTCTCGGGCACGATGCGCGTCCAGACGGGCCAGCTCATCGACCTCGGCAACATCCGCGCGAACGGGATGTCGATCAAGGAAGTCGAGAAGGCCTTCAAGCTGCGCCGCCTCGGGCCGAACGTGATCTACATGTGGCCGGACGAGATCATGGAGAACACGATCAAGGCGTACAGCCGCGACCTCACGGGCTACACGCAGGGCACGCCGACGGGACGCTACTTCTCGCCGGCGAACGGTCCTGACTGCATCGAGACGATCGCGGCCGGCTACGGCGATTGCGGCCTCCGCACGCTGATCATCATGGGTCCGATGTTCCGGACGATGGACCTGAACATCGTGAAGGACGTCCGGATCGCGGGCCGCAAGAGCATCCAGTTCCGCATCGACGCGCTGAACGTGTTCGACGCGGTCAACTTTACTCCGACCACCGGTATCGGCCAGACGACGCTCTCGGGTTACCAGATCACCAACGCGACCTCGGGCCGCGTGGTGCAGCTCGTCGCGCGATTCAACTGGTAACGCTCAGCTCGTAGGACACACAGAGGGCGTCGGCCTCACGGCCGGCGCCCTTTTTTATTGTCCACAAGCTCTCAACACGAAGGACACGAAGAAAACAAAGCTCGGGGAAGACAGGGACAGTAAGCTGCAAGGCCGCGAAGGCTCGGCGGCCTGCCCAATCGGGCGCCACCTTCGCGCCCTCCGCATCACCAAGGTCACCAAGACCACGAAGAGGCAGGCGGCAATGGCGGGCGGAGCCCGCCAGCGGCCGAAGGCCGCTCCCACCGACGAGTGAACCTGGCGACGAACGCCCGGCCGTTGTTGTGAGCGCGAGGCAGGGGCGTTCGTCCGCCGGGTTCACCCGTCGGCGGGATTGCCGCCGGGCTCACGACAGGGCACGCTTCGTGCCTTCGTGAGCTTCGTGTTGAGAGCTTTGTCTTTACTTGACGCTGGCTTTGACGTCGATGGCGACCGACCCGCGGAGCGCGTTCGAGACCGGGCACTTCCCTTCCGCTTCGTTCGCCGTCGCGACGAACGTCGCGGCGTCCATGCCCGCGAGTCCCTCGGCCACGACCTCGAGCGACGAGGAGAGAATCCTGAGGCCGGCGTCGGTCTTCTCGCCTGTGACCAGACAGGTGACGGTGGATTTCTGGGCGGACGCGCTCTTCCGCCCCAGCGTCGCCGCAATGACCATCGCGTAGCACGTGGCGTGCGCAGCGGCGATGAGCTCTTCAGGGCTCGTCATCCCCTCGGGCTCGCCAATGCGGCGCGGGAACGTGACGGGCAGCGAAAACGCCCCCGACCCCGCCGTGGCCTTGCCCGAACCCTCGAGAATGGAACCCGTCCAGTTGACCGTCGCGCGTCGTGTGAAAGTTGACATGACAGACAGTCTAAGAGCTTTTCACCATGAAGAGCATGAAGAACATGAAGGTCTTCTTTGGCCATAAGTCTTCATGTTCTCCATGTTCTTCATGGTGAAATCTTTTTGACCTTCCGTTTCGCCATCTTGGTCGTCGTGGCGAGCTGCACGATGACGCCGGCGAGCGAGAGGACGAACCAGAGCGCGGCGATCCACCACGAGCCCTGTGACGCGTCGAGCGGATAGAGGACCCAGATATTGCCGGCCGAGGCGGCCGTCAGCGCCTTCCCGTCGCCGAACAGCGCGAGCATGCCGACGATGAACGTCCACGCGCCGGCGATGGCGGTGCCGAAGACGGCGACGTAGCGGACGATCGAGAGCGCCGCCAGCGCGCCGATCACGGCGACGACGACGGTGAGCCAGGTCGGCGGATCGCCGCCCACCATCTGCCACACCGCGCCCAGGCCGAGCACGCCCAGGCCCGCCCCGATGAGCCCGATGCCGACGAAGTAGGCGGCGATCATGACGGCGCCGCCCGCGATGCCGCCGACGATGGCCCAGAGCACGAGCAGCCAGGTGTCGGCCGCGCCGGCGAGCGACGTCGCCACCATCGCACCCAGAATGAAACCGAAAAAGCCGAGCACGACCCGGAACAGCCGGTAGCCGGCAAAACAGGTGACGAGCCCGCCAAGGACGAGGACGATGGCCGCGGGAGTCGCGTAGGTGGCGGGAAGCATCTATTTCAGATGTGGGCTTCGCAGGTAGTGCTCGGCAAGTAAGTCACTGCCGAAGTCGCCGTTGAAATCGCGCCAGACGATGTGCTGGTGGTTGGCGCGGTTCTGGGTGTTGTCGTATTCGATGAGGAACGTCGCGCCCTGGATCCGGTAGTAATGCCCGACGCCGGGCGCCTTCGTCGTCGAACCCATCCACGCGAACCGCACCGTCGATTTGTCGGCGCGCGCCTTCGCCATGCGTGCCTCCGCCAGCTCCGGTGACTGGGCCGACGCGTGCTCCTGGATGAGCGCGGTGAGGAGCGTCCGCTGACTGTCGTTCAGTTCCGCAAAACCGAGGCCCGTGTTCTCCTGGATGGCGGCCTTGCGCGAGTTGCCGGTGACGATGTCGGGCGGCGCCGTCTCGGAGACGACGGCCGCCCGGCGCTGTTCCGGCGTGAGCGACGACATGAACGTCCACGCGAGGTCGGCCTCGGCCGCGAGCGCGCGCGTGCCCTTCATCGGCCCGTCCAGCACTTCCGCCGGGTTCGCGCCGAAGAACGCGGGCGTGGTCGCCACGGGCTTGCCGCCGGCGATCGTCCAGTTCTGCGCGAGATGGTGCCCCTCGTAGCGCCACGCCCAGGGTCCGTTGCCGGGCGTCCCGAAGATCGTGAAGAAGTACAGCTCGCGGTCGCGGATCGCCGCGCCGGTCTGGGCGCGCAGCACGTCCTCGAGACTGCGAATCGCCTCCGCCTTGGTGAAGCCGCCCGCACTGAGGCCGGTCTTCAGGAGCGCCATCGCGGCCGCGCGCTGCGGCTCGGTCATCTCCTTGAGCGGCAGGCCCTGCCGCTCGCGCGGAATGAAGTGCCAGTTGAAGCGCTCCTCGGCGTTGAACGCCCAGACGAGCTTCGCCTTGGCCGGGCCTTCACCGACCGCGGCGATGAGGGCGTTTGCGGCCGCGGCCATCGTGGCTTCCGGACGCGTCTGCACGGCATCGACGACAAGGGTGGCAGCGAACACGAGGGAGGCGGCTGCAATCAGTTTGAAGGTTTTCATGGTTTTCATTGCCCCATTGCCCCATTGCCCCTTTGCCTCATTGCCTCATTAACTACATCTCTCTTCTTCCCTCGAGCGCCTTACTCATCGTGAAGGCGTCAGTGTAATCGAGGTCGCCGCCGACGGCGACGCCCATCGCGATGCGCGTGACCCGCACGCCGAGCGGCTTGAGCAGGCGCGCCAGGTACAAGGCCGTCGCCTCACCCTCGACCGTCGGATTCGTCGCGCAAATGACCTCCTCAACCCGTGCCTTGTCGGGGCCGCCCCCGCCCACGCGCGCGAGCAGGCCCTTGATCTTGAGGTCGTCTGGCCCAATGCCCTGGAGCGGCGCGATCGCGCCCATGAGCACGTGATACCGGCCCTTGAACCCGTGCGTTTTTTCGATGGCCCCGACGTTCTCAGGCTGCTCGACGACGCAGATGACGCGGCCGTCGCGGTCGTCAGCCGTGCAGTAGGAGCACGGGTCCACCTCGGTGATGTTGCTGCAGTTCGAGCAGTACGTGACGCGGTCCTTGACGGAGAGCATGGCCGCCGCCATGGCGTCGATCTCCTCGCGGGGCGTCTTCAGAATGTGGAACGCGAGGCGCTGCGCGCTCCTCGCGCCGATGCCCGGCAGCCGCTGCAGCGCGGCCACGAGGTCGGCCAGCGGATCCCCGTGGGCCATCAGGACAGGCCGGGAATGCGGAGGCCGCCCATCATCCCCGACATCTGGCTGGCCAGGGCCTCATCCACCTTGCGGTGCGCGTCGTTGATCGCCGCCAGGATCAAGTCCTGCAGCATCTCGACGTCGTCTTTCGACACGACCTCGGGGTCAATCTTGATCTGCATCAGCTGCTTGTTGCCGTTGACGACGACGGCGATCATGCCGCCGCCGGCGGTGGCCTCGACGCGCATCTCGGTCATCTGACGCTGCAGACGTTCCTGCATTTGCTGCGCCTGGGCCATCATTTTCTGGAGGTCCATACTGGAGCCTTCACGGGGTCAGACCCGGCTTACGCCAAGCGGGGTCAGACCCCTCAGTTGATCTCTTCCACGTCTTCGATCTCGCCACCGAAGACATCCAGCATCGCCTGGACCTTGGGCTCGGCGGCGGCGCGCGCGCGCAGGTCGGCTTGGCGCGCGGCGGCCGGGTCGATGACCGTCGGTCCGGGCGCGGGATCGGCTTCACGCATGATGACCGTCATCTTCCGCCCGCTGGCCGACGCCGCGAGCTGCTCGACCCAGGCGCGCTTGCGCTCGAGTTGCGCCATGAGCGACCGGTGCGCCGCCGCGAACGTGAATACGAGCGCCTCGCCCTCGACTTCGATCTTCTTCGCCTGGGCGATCACCATGCCGTACAGCGTCTTGTCCTGATCGCGGATGGTGGACAGGACGGAAGACTTCACGTCGGTCTCCGCCTTCGGCGCTGTTCGAGCTTCAAACTTCGAAGGTCGCATTGCCGGGCCTGAAGGCCCGGCCTCCACTGGCCGCGGACCGGAAGCTCTGGGACCGGGCACCGAGGACTGAGGAGTGACCGCCTGCGGCGAAGCTCGAAGTGCCGGGCCTGAAGGCCCGGCCTCCATTGGCCGCGGCCCGGCCTCCAGGCCGCCGATGATCTCCGTCAACGGCGTGAGCTTGCGCAGGTGGATCCACTTCACCAGCGCCATCTCGAACTGGTGGCGCGGCTGGGAGGAGCCGCGGACCTCGTACTCGGCCCGCGAGAGGAGGTCGAACGCGCGCATGAGGTCCTCGCGCGAGTAGTGCCCGGCCAGCGCCTTGAGCCGGTCGCGCTCGGTCTCGGCCGCGATCTCGGGGTCGTTCAGGCGAGTCGCGTCGATGTTGACCACCATGAGGTCTCGCATCAGGCGCGCCAGCTCACGGCACACGAGGCGCAGGTCGAAGCCGGCTTCGACGACGGCCGCGGCCTGGTCGAAGGCGCCGGCGACGTCCTCGCGGGCGATCGTCTCGGCGATGTCGAACTGGCGGTCGCGCGCGATGAGGCCGAGCACCGTGCTGACGTCGGCGACGGTGACGCGGTCGGTCGTGAAGGCCAGGATCTGGTCGAGGGCCGAGAGGGCGTCCCGCATGCTGCCCTCGGCCGACCGCGCGACGAGCGCGATCGCGGCCTCGTCGATCGCGACCTTCTCCTCCGTCATCACCGTCCGCAGCTGGTCGCGGATGGCGGCAAACGGGAGCGTCTTCAGCTCGAAGACCTGGGACCGGGACCGGATGGTGTCCGGCACCTTGTCGAGCTCGGTCGTCGCCATCATGAACTTGACCCAGGGCGGCGGCTCCTCGACCGACTTCAGCAGCGCGTCGAAAGCGTTCTTCGACAGGCGGTGGACCTCGTCGATGATGAAGATCTTGAAGCGGTCGCGCATCGGCGCGAGCGAGAGCGGCTCGACGATGACGGCGCGGATGTTGTCGACCTGGGTGTAGGTGGCGCCGTCGATCTCGAGGACGTCGACGTCGCGGCCCTGGGCGATTTCGACGCAGGCGTCGCACGTGCCGCACGGCTCGGGCGTCGGGCCGTTCACGCAGTTCAGCGCCCGGGCCAGGATCCGCGCGGTCGTCGTCTTGCCCACGCCGCGCGGGCCCGCGAAGATAAAGGACTGGGCGAGACGTCCGCTGGCGATTGCGTTCTTCAGCGTGAGGACGGCGCCGCGCTGCCCGATGACGTCATCGAAGCGCTGCGGACGCCATTTGCGGGCAAGGGCTAGGTGCGACATTTGTTAACTTAGAACTGAGAACTCAAAACTCAGAACTTCGGAGTGCACGCTGCCAAATAAGGATGACAAGGATCTGGTTCCAGTGTTCTAAGTTCTGAGTTCTCAGCTCTCAGTTTCCTCTGTCGCCAACGCCCGACCGCGGCCCGGAGGGCCTGCGGCACAGCACAGGATCGACTGAGCGCTGCTGCCTTCCGGCCCTGACGCGGTTCGTCGGCTGAACTTGCACAGGTTCCGGACCGCGGTCCGGCGCGCGACAAGAGGCAGTCTAGCACGGGGGTCCGCGCGCGGGCCGGAACCTAAGGTTAGTTCGTGGACTTCGGCGCGACGGTGAACTTGATCTCACCGCTCAGCACATGGCCGTCGTCGCCGGCCGCGCGCCACGACAGGATGTAGGCGCCCGGCGTGAGCGGCTTCGGCACGTCCGCGTAGAGGGACTTGTCCTTGTCGACGGCCGTCTTGTCGAGCGGCAGCGCCGCCTTGTCCGCGCCGAGCAACCTCAGCTGACTCACCGCCGCCGCGGGCGCCTCGCTGAACCAGAGCTGCAGCCGTTTCGGCGACACGTCGAGCGTTTGACCGGCGGCCGGCGTGCTCTTGACGAGGGAAAAGTGCGTGGCGGTGTGCGGCTGAACGAGGGCCGCCGCAAGCACGACAGTAAGGCAGACTGACGAGCGAACCATGTCAGCAGTATGCCAGTTCGTCCCGATGCTGTGAAGGCTGGTTGGACGCGCTCGACCCATCACGCTAAGCTATTGATTCCATTCGACCGGCCCGCCCCGAGCGAGCGGAGCGAGTCGAGGGGAGCGAGTCGAGGGGAGAGATGTCCGAGTGGTTGAAGGAGCACGCTTGGAAATTGCGCAGGGTGATTTGCGCCGCGTGCGATTGAAAGCGACGAAGCCTCTTCAGATTCAGTGACTTGCGAGCGCTTCCTGCGCTCAGTAGCAATCAGTCGCAAACGGCAAAACAGCGTCGAAATCGACCAGCCACGTCACAATTCACGTCACAGTTTATTCACTTCATTCAGTATTCCAGCGGCGAGCGGAACGCCCTAGGCGCGTGCTGAGGGCGGTTGTCGTCAGGTCGCAGACTCCAGCGACGTTCGATCAGAGTGCGCCGCGCTGAATGCGAATGTCTTCGGCATCAACCC
>JANOGJ010000151.1:0-2015 GCA_031405995.1 Acidobacteriota bacterium | reverse complement strand
CCCGGCCCTCACGCTCACCGACAAGGAATACCAGCGGATGCGCGATGCCGCGCGGCGCATCATCCGGCGCGTCGGCGTGGAAACCGGCGGGTCGAACATCCAGTTCGCCATCAACCCCGACGATGGGCGAATGGTGGCGATTGAGATGAACCCGCGGGTCTCGCGATCGTCGGCGCTGGCGTCGAAGGCCACCGGCTTCCCGATCGCGAAAATTGCCGCGAAGCTGGCCCTCGGCTATCGCCTCGACGAAATTCCGAACGACATCACGCGCGTCACCCCGGCCTCCTTCGAGCCGACCATCGACTACGTCGTCGTCAAGGTGCCGCGCTGGGCGTTCGAGAAGTTCCCGCAGGCCGACCGGACGCTCACGACGCAGATGAAGTCGGTCGGCGAGGCCATGGCGATCGGCCGGACGTTCAAGGAAGCGTTCCTCAAGGCGTTTCGATCGCTCGAGCTGGGCCGGAGCGGCGAGCTGTTCGGCCAGAGCGTGGCGGGCGGGGAATTCGGCGAGGAGGACGAGCAGGCCTTGCAGCAGGCGATGGGCATCGCGACGGATCGCCGTATGTGGGCCGTCTTCCGGGCCCTCGAACGCGGCTGGAATCTGGATGAGATCCACCGGCTGACGCACATCGACCCGTGGTTTCTCGCGCAGTTTCAGGAGATCGTCGATCTCGGCAAGGCCGCGACGGCCGTCGGCATGCGCGACCTGTCCGACGACCTGCTGGCCGATCTCAAGCGCGCCGGGTTTGGCGACCGGGACCTGGCGCGGCTGCTGGGCGTCACCGAGGACGCGATCCGCGCGCGCCGGCTCAGCTGCGGGCTCGTGGCCGCCTACAAGCGCATCGACACCTGCGCGGCGGAGTTCGAGTCCTTCACGCCGTACCTCTACGGTACGTTCGAGCGCGAGTGCGAGGCCGACCCGTCGCCGCGCGCGAAGGTCGTCATCCTCGGCAGCGGGCCGAACAGGATCGGGCAGGGCATCGAGTTCGACTACTGCTGCTGCCACGCCGCCATGGCGCTCCGCGAGGCTGACTACGAGACGGTCATGGTGAACTGCAATCCGGAAACCGTGTCGACCGACTACGACACGGTCGATCGGTTGTACTTCGAGCCGCTCACCTTCGAGGATGTGCACGCGATCATCGAGCGCGAGCGCGCCGCGGGCGCCGACGTCGCCTGCGTGGTCCAGTTCGGCGGCCAGACGCCGTTGAAGCTGGCGCTCGGCCTGCAGGCGGCTGGCGTGCGCATCATCGGCACGTCACCCGATTCGATCGACCTCGCCGAGGATCGCAAGCGATTCTCCCAGCTCCTCTGGGACCTGGGCATCCCGCAAGCCGCGAGCGGCACCGCCACATCCGCCGACGAAGCACGCGACGTGGCCGGCGGCATCGGATTTCCGGTGGTCGTCCGGCCGTCCTACGTGCTCGGCGGACGGGCGATGGCCATCGTCTACGACACCGCGACGCTCGATCGCTACATGCGGCACGCGGTGCAGGCGTCGCCGGAGCATCCCGTCCTCATCGACAAGTTCCTCGAGGACGCGACCGAGATCGACGTGGACGCGCTGGCCGACGGCACAGGCGCCGTCGTCATCGGCGGCATCATGGAACACATCGAGCAGGCCGGCATCCACTCAGGGGACAGCTCCTGCGTCGTCCCGCCGTTCCAGCTCGACGAGCGCCATGTCGCGACCATTCGCGACGCGACGCGCCGGATCGCGCGAGCCCTCAAGGTCATCGGGCTGATGAACGCGCAGTTCGCCGTGAAAGACGACGTGGTGTACGTGCTCGAGGTGAATCCGCGCGCGTCACGCACCGTCCCGTACCTCTCGAAGGCGACGGGCGTGCCGCTCGCCAAGGTAGCGGCGCGGGTCATGGTCGGCCAGACGCTGGCGGATCAGGGGCTGACGGAGGACCTGACGGTGTCGGGCGTCTTCGTCAAGACGCCCGTGTTTCCGTTCGCCCGGTTCCCGGGTGTGGACACGCTGCTCGGACCGGAGATGAAGTCGACTGGCG
>JANOGJ010000081.1:0-1644 GCA_031405995.1 Acidobacteriota bacterium | reverse complement strand
ACCGCGAACGTCGTCGCGACGCTGCGAGGGACCGTCGATCCGGACCTGGTCTACGTCGTCAGCAGCCACTTCGACTCGGTCGCCGGCGGTCCCGGCGCCGACGATGACACGTCGGGGACGACGGCGCTGCTCGAGGCGGCGCGCACGCTTGCGGGCACCCCGCTCCCGGCGACGGTCGTGTTCGCGTCCTTCACGGGCGAGGAAGCGGGTCTGCTCGGGAGCCGCGAGTTCGTGCGCCTCGCGCGCGAGCGCAAGTGGAACGTCATGGGCGCCCTGAACAACGACATGATCGGCTGGGACGGCGAGAGCGGCCGCATGGACAACACGATCCGCTACTCGAACGGCGGCATTCGCGACATCCAGCACGGAGCCGCCTTTCTGTTCACTAGCCTCATCCTGTACGACACGAAGTACTACCGCGGCACGGACGCCGCCGCCTTCTACGAAGCCTGGGGCGACATCGTCGGCGGCATCGGGTCGTATCCGATCCTCGGCAACCCGCACTACCACCAGCCGACGGACTATCTCGATACGATCAACCAGCGGCAGGTGACGGAGACGGCGAAGGTGACGGCCGCGACGCTCATCTATCTGGCGTCGAGTCCGTCACGGCTGAAAGATCTGAAGGCGGCGCGCGGCGCCGCCGGCGTCGAGGTCACGTGGACGCCGAGCCCTGAGACCGGCGTGAAGGCCTACATCGTCGCGTACGGCCCGGCGAGCGATCCGATGCGCACGCGGGTGACCGTCGCCGCCGCGAAGGCTGCGCTCCCGGCCACGCTGCCGGCCGGGACGCACGTGGCCGTCAAGGCCGTGAACGGGCGCGGGCTCGAGGCATGGGACTGGGCGCGGATCGTCATCCAGTAGCGCGATGGCCCAGGACCTGCCTCTTCATATCGCACCGGTCGACGGCCACCCGCCCGAGGTCCCGCCGCCGGCCCCACCCGCGTCGCCGACGCGATGGGTCGTCGTGGGCGCGGGCGCCGTCATCGTGGGCGCCCTCCTGACGCTGTGGTGGATGGGCCGCGCCCAGCTGGACCCGACGTCGCCGGCGCCGACCGGGCCCACGGAAGTCGAGATCGCGTCGAGGCGGCCCAAGCAGCAGATGCTCCAGTTGCCGCCGCTGGCCGAATCCGACCCGCTCGTGCGCGAGTTGGCCGCGACGCTCTCCCGCCATCCGCAGCTCGCCCGGCTCGCGGCCACCAAGGGCGCCGTGCGCGCGCTCGTCCTCGCGGTGGTCCAGATTGGCGACGGGAAGACGCCGTCCAAGCCCCTGGCGGTGCTGCAACCGATCAACCGGGCGGTGATGACGAGCGGCACGCCCGGCCGCCTCGACCCGGTGAGCTATGCGCGTTGGAGGGGCGCCGTCACGGCGCTCGTGTCCGTCAACGCGACGGATGCGGCGCAGGTGTACGTGAACGTCAAGCGGGTCTTCGACGAGGCCTACACGGAGATGGGCTACCCGGCCGGCGACTTCGACCAGGCGATCGTCAAGGCCATTCGCATGCTCGACCAGACGCCGGACATCACGACCGAACCTGTTCTGCTGCAGCGGCCCAACTACATCGAGCACGAAGACGCCGCGCTGCGGAGCCTCTATCCGGCGCAGAAGCAGCTGCTCCTGCTCGGCCCCGACCAGCGCCCACG
>JANOGJ010000041.1:0-3821 GCA_031405995.1 Acidobacteriota bacterium | reverse complement strand
GCTCCGCAGGACCTCCTCGCCGACCGCCTTCGCGCGCACCCGGTCGACGAACGCCTTGACGACCCGGAAGTTGACGTCGGCCTCGAGCAGCGCGAGACGGATCTCGCGCAGCGCCGCATCCACCGACGTCTCAGTGAGCCGCGCCTCGCCCCGGAGGGCCTTGAAGACGTCCTGAAGACGGTTAGCGAGTGACTCGAACATGGGACCCTAACCGGCTCCAGCGCAAACAGTTATGGTAGCGCAAAAAGACAAAATCACGGGGTCTAGACGCTCTTCAGCGTGTGCCCGAGCTTGTCCTTCTTCGTCTTGAGGTACCGCCGGGTGGACTCGGTGGCCGGGACGACCTCCAGGGGGAGCGACTGCACGACCGAGAGCCCGTACCCCTCCAACCCGACGAACTTCCGCGGGTTGTTCGTCAACAGGCGCATCGTCCGAACACCCAGATCACGCAGGATCTGGGCTCCGATGCCGTAGTCGCGCTGGTCGGGTTTGAAGCCGAGCCGCTCGTTGGCCTCGACAGTGTCGAGCCCCTGGTCCTGGAGTTCATAGGCGCGGATCTTATTGCCCAGGCCGATGCCCCGGCCCTCCTGGTTGAGGTAGAGCAGGACGCCCCGCCCTTCGGCGGCGATCTGCGTCATCGCGGCGTCGAGCTGGGGGCCGCAGTCGCATCGCGTGGAGTGGAACACGTCGCCGGTGAGGCACTTGGAATGGACGCGGACCATGACGTTGATCCCGTCGCCCAGATCGCCGCAGACGAGCGCCACATGCGTCTGGCCGTCAATGAGGCTGTCGTAAGCGTCAATCGCGAACGGGCCGAGCGCCGTGGGCAGCGACGCCTTGGCCACGCGCTTCACCAGGCTCTCGGTCCGCATCCGGTGCCGGATGAGATCGAGAATGGTGATCATGACGAGCCCGTGCTTGCGCGCGAACTTCGTCAACTCGGGCACGCGGGCCATCGACCCGTCCTGGTTCATCACCTCGCAGATCACCCCGGCCGGCGTCTCGCCGGCGATGCGCGCGAGGTCCACCGCCGCCTCGGTGTGACCGGCGCGCACCAGCACGCCGCCCGGCCGCGCGCGGAGCGGGAAGACATGCCCTGGACGCGCGAGATCCCGCGGCGTGGTCTCGGCGGCGATCGCGACCCGGATCGTCCTGGCCCGATCCGCGGCGGACACGCCCGTCGACGTCCCGGCCTTCGCGTCGATCGACACGCACATCGCGGTCTCCCGCGCCGACGAGTTGTCGGTGACCTCGAGCGGAATCTCGAGGGTGTCGAGCCGGTCTGGCGTCATTGCCAGGCAGACGAGCCCGCGGCCATGCCGAACCATGAAGTTGATCGCCTCGGGCGTGACCTTCGACGCGGCCATCGTCAAGTCGCCCTCGTTCTCGCGCTGCTCGTCGTCGACGACGACGATGATCTCGCCGGCGTGGAGGGCGGCAATGGCGTCCTCAATCGGCGCGAACGGCGTGCGCCGTCGGGCGCCCTTAGCGAGGCGAATCGGTGTTTTCGGCGCTTTCATCGTCGGCGGTCTCCAGGCGCGGCGGCGCTCACGGCGGCGTCGGTGCGGTCGCCGAGCCATCGGGCGACATGCTTGCCGATGACGTCGGTCTCGAGGTTCACGCGGTCACCCACTCGCGCGTCGCCGAGCGCGGTCTCCGCAAACGTAAACGGCACAATCTGGACGCCGACACGCGCGCCGGCCAGCGCCGCGACCGTCAAGCTGATGCCGTCAATCGCGATGGACCCCTTGGACACGATGGCCGGCAGGAGATCGACCGGCACGTCCACGTCAAGCCAGTAGCAGTCGCCGTCCGGTGCGAACCGGACGACCTCGCCGACGCCATCGACGTGGCCGAGGACGAAGTGCCCGCCCACGCGCCCGTCGGCGCGCAGCGGCCGTTCGAGGTTGACGAGCCGCCCCTGCGCAAAGCCGCCGAGCGTGGTGACGCGAAGCGTCTCGGGCGAGATGCTGGCGTCGAAGCCCTCCGCGTCAGCCTTCGTCACCGTGAGACAGACGCCATTCACCGCGATGCTCTCGCCGGGCCGCACGTCACCGCCGAGCGCCGTCGCCACGCGCAGTCCGGCGGCGGGCGCCGTAGCGTCCGATCGCTCGACGCGTCCCACCGCCTCAATCAGCCCTGTGAACATCGGTTTCCCACAACTCGTCGTCGCCCAGCACGACCCTGCGCGTCAGGGCGCTTCCCGGCCCGAGGTCCATGCCGGCCGCCGCCGCGAGGCCTTGCCCCAGCACGCGCGGTGTCGCGACGACCTGCACTCTGTCGACCTGCGATTCGGCGAGGAACGCGGCGTGCAGCCGCGGGCCGCCCTCGACCAGGAGCGAGAGGAGGTCCCGCGCTCCCAGCCGCCGGAGCACCGGCGCGAGTTCACGGCCGTCCGCGCGCAGGACGACGACGCCCGCGTCCTCGAACCTGGCCACCGTGTCAGGCTGCGCGCGCGCGGCGCCGCGCGACACGACCATTATCACCGGGCCGGCCGCCAGGGTCGAGAACACGCGGGCCGCGGCCGGCACGCGCAGGCTCCAGTCGAATATCACCCGCGTGAACGGCCGCGCGCGGTACGCGAGGCGCACCGTCAACGCCGGATCGTCGGTGAGAACCGTACCGGCGCCGACGGCGATCGCGTCCATCGCCGCGCGCTGCCGATGCAGGAACCGGTCGGCGATGGGGCCGGTCAGGCGGACCCGCTCCCCGGCTCGGCCGACGAAGCCATCGCGGGACACGGCAACCTTGAGTGTCACGTGAGGCCGGCCCCGGGTCACCCAGCAGGCGAACGCGGTGTTCTGACGCGCCGCCTCCTCGGCGCCAACCCCTTCGATCACGGCGATACCGCGATCGCGCAGGAACGCGAAGCCCCGACCCCGCACCGTCGGGTTCGGATCGGTCATCGCGGCCACCACGCGGCCGACGCCGGCCGCGGCAATACGTTCGACGCAGGGGCCGGTCCGGCCCGTGTGACAGCAGGGCTCGAGCGTGCAGTAGAGCGTCGCGCCTCGGGCGAGCGCACCCGCTTCGTCGAGCGCGACGACCTCCGCGTGAGGACCGCCAGCCTGAAGGTGCGCGCCGTGCCCGACTACGATGCCGTCCGGCGTCACCACCACCGCGCCGACGATAGGGTTCGGCGAGGTGCGGCCCGCGCCGCGCTCGGCGAGAAAGAGCGCGCGGGCCATGAACGCCGCGTCACGCGCCCCTACCATCGCTCCGAGAACAGGGCGCTGACGTAGGTGGCCGCGTCGAACGGAACCAGGTCGTCCATCGCTTCGCCCACGCCAACGTAGCGAATCGGGAGCTTGAGCTCGTGAGCGATCGCGACGGCGATGCCGCCCTTGGCGGTGCCGTCGAGTTTGGTGAGCACGATGCCGTTGGCGCCGCTCGCCGCCATGAACTCGCGCGCCTGAACGAGGCCGTTCTGGCCCACGGTCGCGTCGAGGACGAGCAGCACCTCGTGCGGCGCGCCCGGCACCTCGCGCCCCGCGACGCGCCGAATCTTGTCGAGCTCCGCCATGAGGTTGGCGCGCGTGTGGAGGCGGCCGGCGGTGTCCACCAGCACGATGTCGCGGCCGCGCGCCTTGGCCGCCGAGAGCGCGTCGAACACGACCGCCGCCGGATCGGCGCCCGACTGCGCGCGCACGAGCTCCACCCCCGCGCGCTCCGCCCAGATCGCGAGCTGCTCGACCGCCGCGGCGCGAAACGTGTCGGCCGCCGCGATCATCACGGACTTCCCACTGGCGCGATGCAGATTCGCGAGCTTCCCGACCGTGGTCGTCTTGCCGGTCCCGTTGACGCCGACGATCAGCACGACG
>JANOGJ010000825.1:0-2245 GCA_031405995.1 Acidobacteriota bacterium | reverse complement strand
GCGGTCCACCAGAGCTTGTCGGCCTCGACCGGTTCGAACGGCGGGCCGCTGATGGAGACGACCGCGCGCACCCGCGCCGGCGCGTGCACGGCCGCCCACAGCGCGAGCGCCCCGCCCATGGACGCGCCGCCCCACACGGCCCGATCGACGCCGAGCGCGTCCAACCACAGCAGGAGGTCTTCGCCCTTG
This sequence comes from Acidobacteriota bacterium, assembly GCA_031405995.1. Lineage (GTDB taxonomy): Bacteria > Acidobacteriota > Vicinamibacteria > Vicinamibacterales > SCN-69-37 > JANOGJ01. The sequence continues at coordinate 2,056 of JANOGJ010000825.1, read as the reverse complement.
CGCGCGTACGTGTAGTCCTCCACGCGCTCGAAGTGCGTAGCCGTCCGGTGAACCGCATCTTCACTCCCACTCCGTAGCGTCCGACACTGCTCGCCACGAGCTCATTACCGGAGGTGATCCGTGGCGAAATGGAAGACACGTGCTGGCTCCGCTTCTGACGCGCATCGTGCGAGACCGCGCCGCGCGTATTGGCAGGCGCTCCTGGCGGAGTGCGGGCGCAGCGGCCTGAGCCAGGCCGAGTTCTGTCGTCGGCGCCGTATCGTCGCCGGGACGTTCGGCTTCTGGAAGCACCTGCTGGCGCGCGAGGCGGAGGCCGCGCGGTTGGCCCCGGCCGCCCGGACCACGCGGCCGACCTTCGTGCCGGTCCAGGTGATCGGCCGGCCGTCGGCGCTCGCCCAGCCCCGGCCGGACGCCGCGATGGCGCCCCGCGGCGAGATCGAGATCGTGCTCGACAACCGGCGCCGCGTGCGGGTCCGGGGGCCGGTCGACGTGCCGTGGCTGGGCCACGTCCTCCGCACGATCGAGACGCTCGGATGCTGAGCCTGTCGCCCGCCGTCCGGATCTTCGTGGCGACGGCGCCGACGAACATGCATCTGTCGTTCGATCGGTTGGCCGCGCTGGCGCGCGACGTGATCGAGCAGGACCCGCTCTCGGGGCATCTGTTCGTCTATCGCAATCGGGCCGGCGACAAGGTGAAGATCCTGGGCTGGGATCGCTCGGGCTTCTGCCTCTGGTACAAGCGGCTGGAGCAGGGCGTCTTCCACTTTCCCGCCGCCTGCGCCACGCACCTGGAGATCGACGCCGCCGACCTCACGCTCCTGCTCGACGGCATCGATCTCACGCACGCGACGCGTCGGCCACGCTGGCCGCCGCGCCTCGTCGCGGCCGGTGGCAGAGCCGCCATTTCTGATGGACCGCGGAAACGTTTTCGCGCGGCCGCGCATCTATGACAGTGAATGGCGAGCACCGTCGAGGCGCTGCCGCACCACCCGGACGATCTCCGCCAGTACTGCCTCCAGCTCCTCGCCGAGGTGCACGACCAGCAGCACGTCATCGCGAAGCTCAGCCACCAGCTCGAACTCTTCCGCCGTTATCTGTATGGGCGCCGCTCCGAGAAGCTCGACCCCGCCCAGTTGCTGTTGGAATTCGCGAGCTGGGCGAAGGCGCTGAACGCCACGCCCGCGGCGGCGCCGCCCCCGGCCGCGGAGCCGTCGCGCCCGCGGCGAGGGCACGGCCGGACGCCGCTGCCAGCCTTGCTGCCGCGGCAGCGTGTCGAGCACACGCTGCCGGACGCGGAGTGCGCGTGCCGGACGTGTGGAGCCCACCTCGTGAAGATCGGCGAGGAGACGAGCGAGCAGCTTGACTACAAGCCGGCCTCGCTGTTCGTCATCGAGCACGTGCGGTTCAAGTATGCGTGCACGGCGTGCGAGGGCCACGTGGTCACGAGCGCGATGCCGGCGCAGCCCATCGACAAGGGCCGGCCGGGCCCGGGCCTCTTGGCCCAGGTGATCACGGCGAAGTATGCGGATCACCTGCCGTTGAACCGCCAAGTGGACATTTTCGCGCGGCACGACGTCGATCTCTCCCGCCAAACCCTGGGCGACTGGGTCGCGGACGGCGCCGCGCTGCTGGTGCCCCTGTATCGCGATCTCACGGCGAGCGTGCTGGGCAGCGCGGTCGTGCACACCGACGACACGTCCGTGCCGGTGCTGGATCATGCCCGTCACGCCACGCGCGCCGGGCACCTGTGGTATACGTGGGGGACCAGCGCCCTGCGGACATCGTGTACGACTACACGTCCAGCCGGAGTCGCGCGGGGCCGGCCGCGTTCCTGGGCGACTTCCGCGGCTACCTCCAGGCCGATGCTTACGCCGGCTATGACGCCCTGTACGCCACGGGCCGTGTCATCGAGGTCGGGTGCTGGGCGCACGCGCGCCGCTATTTCTGGGACGCGAAGGCGACGGACGCCGCGCCCGCGCTCCTGGCGCTCGGCTTCATCCGCGAACTCTACCGGGTGGAGGCCGAGGCCAAGGCCCTCGGGCCCGACGCGCGCCGG
>JANOGJ010000857.1:0-3415 GCA_031405995.1 Acidobacteriota bacterium | reverse complement strand
GGGGTCGGAAAACGACCCCTGACCCCGACCGGCATGATTCTGTGGAAAACAGGTACGACCCCTTAGACTACCCGCATGACACGCCGAGTTCCCCTCCTCGTTCTGGTCTTCATTGGGGCGTTCGCCACCGGCCCGCGGGCGCAGAGCGCCGTGACGACGCCCCAGGCCGAGTTCGGCCACACCTTCGGCGACGACTACTTCCTCGCCAACTACAAGCAGCTCTCGGTGTACTGGCAGAAGCTCGATCGCGAGTCGGACCGCATGACGCTGCAGTCCATCGGCAAGACCGCCGAGGGCCGCGACCAGCTCATGGCGATCGTGACGTTGCCTGAGAACCATCGCAATCTGGCGCGCTACAAGGACCTCACGCGCCGACTCGCGTTCGCCGAGGGGCTCACCGAGGACCAGGCGCGCGCCCTCGCCCGGGAGGGCAAGGCCGTCGTCTGGATCGACGGTGGGCTGCACGCAAGCGAGTCGCTCGGCGCGCAGCAGCTCGGCGAGATGGTCTACCAGATGGTCAGCCGCACCGACGTCGAGACAATGCGGATCCTGGACGACGTGATCATCCTCTTCGTCCACGCCAATCCCGACGGCAACGACCTCGTCGCCGACTGGTACATGCGGAACCCGATTCCCACGGAGCGGTCGCTCGGGCAGCTCCCGCGGCTGTACCAGAAGTACATCGGCCACGACAACAACCGCGACTTCTTCGCCTCGACGCAGCCGGAAACCGAGAACATGAACCGTGTGCTCTACCGCGACTGGTTTCCGCAGGTGCTCTACAACCATCACCAGAGCGGGCCGGCGGGCACCGTGCTCTGGTCGCCGCCCTTGCGCGATCCGTTCAACTACAACCAGGACCCGCTGCTGGTCCTGGGCATCCAGACGATCGGCCTCGCGATCCACACGCGGCTCGCCGCCGAGAACAAGCCGGGCGCGACGATGCGATCGGGCGGGCCGTACGACGGCTGGTGGAACGGCGGCCTGCGGAACACCGCGGCGTTCCACAACACGATCGCGATTCTCACCGAGATGATCGGAAGCCCGACGCCGATGCGCGTCCCGCTGGTCCTCGATCGGCAGTTGCCCAACAGCGACCTGACGTTTCCGGTGCCGCCGCAGGAGTGGCATTTCCGCCAGTCGATTGACTACTCGGTGGCGTGCAACCGCGGCGTCCTGGACGTCGCGTCGAGGATGAAGGAGAACTTCCTTTACAACCGTTACGTGATGGGGCGGAATTCGATTGAGCGGGGGAGCCGCGACACCTGGACGCCGAAGCCGCACCGGTACGCGGCCGCGGCGGCTGAGCTCGGCGCCCCGGCCCCGGCTCCGGGCGCAGGCGGCCGCGGCGGACGCGGCGGTGCGGTGAATGCGGAGGCGCTCTGGGCCGCGCTGCGCAAGCCTGCCGATCGCGATCCGCGCGGCTACATCCTGCCGTCCGACCAGCGGGACTTCGTCACTGCCACCCGCTTCATCAACGCGCTGCTTGAGACGGGCATTCGCGTCCACCGTGCGACGTCGGCGTTCTCCGCGCAGGGCAAGAGCTATCCGGTCGGCTCGTACGTCATATTCGCCGCGCAGGCGTTTCGGCCGCACGTGATCGACATGTTCGAGCCGCAGGATCATCCCGACAACTTCGCCTATCCAGGCGCGCCGCCGACGCGGCCGTACGACAACGCGGGCTGGACGCTCGCGTTTCAGATGGGCGTCGAGTTCGACCGCGTGCTCGAGACGATCACGCCCGCGGTCGGCTCATTCGAGGTGATCTCGGACTGGAACCTGGCGCCGCCGCCCGGCGCGATCCTTGAGCCCGCCGCCATTCCGGTGGCGTTCGCCTTCGGCCCCGCCCAGCTCGACGCGTTCGTCGCCGTCACCCGGCTGCTCGCCGGGAATGAAGAGGTCTATCGCGGCGCGGACGGACGGTTCGTCGTCATCAACAAGGCGACGACGATGCCCCTGTTGAAGAAGGTCGCCGCGGAGCGCGGTGTGCGGTTCGTGGGACTGGCCACGCGTCCGGTGTTCGGCCCGAGGCTCACACGTCCGCGCGTTGGGCTGTGGGACCAGTACGGCGGGTCGATGGACGCCGGCTGGGCGCGGTGGATCCTCGAGCAATTCGAGTTTCCGTTCGAGCGCGTGTTCGCGCCTGAGCTCGACGCCGGCAATCTGAACGCGAAGTACGACGTGTTGATTTTTGTCGAAGGCGGGATCCCCGCGGCGCCCGGCGCCGGACGTGGCGGCGGTGGCGGAGCCGGAGGCCGTGGCGCAGGTCCGGCCGGGCCGCCCGCCAACATGCCGGCCGAGTACCGCTCCCACTTCGGCAGCGTGACCGTCGATCGCACGCTGCCGCACATCAAGCAGTTCATCGAGAACGGCGGCACGGTCATCGCCATCGGCGCGTCGGCGATGAATCTCGGCCGGCACCTCAGCTTGCCGATCGAGAATCACCTTGTCGAGAACGGCGCGCCGCTGCCGCAGACGAAGTTCTACGCGCCCGGGTCGGTGCTCGGCGCGCGTGTCGACACGGCCAGTCCCCTCGCGGCCGGCGTGAAGGAGCGCACGGATTTCTTCTTCGACAACAGCCCGGTCTGGAAGATCGCGCCGGGCGCCGCCGGCGTGCGGCCGCTCGCCTGGTTCGACTCGAAGACCCCGCTCCGAAGCGGATGGGCCTGGGGACAGGAGCACCTGGAGGGCGGCGTCATCGCGATCGAGGCCACGGTCGGCAAGGGCCGCGCGCTGCTGTTCGGCGCGGAGATCCTCCAGCGCGCCCAGCCGCATGCGACGTTCAAGTTCCTGTTCAACGGCATCTACGCGCGATAGGAGGCAGGCCATGACGAGACATTCGCGAGTAACGAGTCGCATCGCCGGCGCCGCCGTTCTCGCGGTAATGGCCACGAGCGGCGCGGACCTGGCCGGCCAGGCGCCCGAGCGAGTGGACCTGGCCGCCATCGCCAGGATTCGGGACGAGGGCCTGAACCGCTCTCAGGTCGCCGCCCTGTTCAACATGTTCACGGACGGCATCGGTCCGCGTCTTACCGGAACGCCCGCGCACGAGCGCGCGGCCGACTGGGCGCGGGAGCAGATGGCCGGCTGGGGTTTGTCGAACGCCCGGCTCGAGCCGTTCGAGTTCGGCCGCGGCTGGGTCCTCGACAAGTTCATCGTCGAGATGGTCGAACCGCGGTACATGCCGCTGCTCGGCTATCCGCAGGCGTGGAGTCCGTCCACGGCGGGCGAGGTGCTGGCGCCAGCGGCCTTTGTCGCCGGGAAGTCGGCCGCCGAGCTGGCCGAGATGAAGACGGCGCTCAAGGGCGCCGCGGTGCTCCAGGCCGCGATGGTGACGAACTTCATCGCGACCGATCGGGACCAGCCGACGCTGGCGAAGACCGATCCGGCGCCGCCCGGGGCGGCGGCGGCCGGC
>JANOGJ010000811.1:0-3538 GCA_031405995.1 Acidobacteriota bacterium | reverse complement strand
CCGGGAAATCGAACGATTGGACGCGCGGCTGAGCCGATTTCGCGCCACCAGCGTCGTCTCGGGCCTGAATGCCCACGCGGCCGCGGGTCCCGTCCCCGTGGACGGCGAGGTGCTGGGGTTGCTGCGCGCATGCGCGGAGGTCTCGGCTCAAAGCGGCGGCACGTTCGACGCCGCCGTCGGGCCGCTCGTCGCGGCGTGGCGGCTCGCGGCCGAGGCCGGCCGGTTGCCCGAGCCGGACGCGCTCGAGGCAGCCCGCGCGTGCTCAGGCATGGCGCATGTGGCGATCGATGAGGCCGCGAGCGCGGTGCGGTTCCTCCGGTCCGGCGTGTCGCTTGATTTCGGCGCGGCCGGCAAGGGCTACGCGATCGATCGCGCCGTCGAGTGCCTGCGCGAGGCCGGCGTCCGGCACGCACTGCTCCACGGCGGCACCAGCAGCGTGCACGCGATCGGCGTGCAGGAAGACGGCGAGCCGTGGCCGGTCGCGTGGGAGCCGGAGCCGGGCCGCGGGGACACACGCGTGACATTCGAGCTGAACGACGAGGCGCTGGCCATTTCAGCGACGCACGGCCGATCGTTCGTAGTCGAGGGCCGCACGTACGGCCACGTCCTCGATCCGCGGACGGGCGCGCCCGTCCTGGGCGCGCGCGCCGCCGCGGTCCGGGGACCGAGTTCCTTCCTCTGCGACATGCTTTCGACGGCGCTCCTGGTCCGCGGCCCGGAGTGGGCGGAGGGCCTGCGCGCCCGGTGGCCCGCGTACGAAGCGACGCTTCGAGCCGAACGGTCGGCCTGACTTGCCTCTGCTGGCGCAACATGCTGCGCCGTTGGCGGCTTGACACCTCACGTGCATGGGTGTATTCGTAGCGTCATATGGAAAGTCCACCGGGCCTGCAACGCGCGCCATCGGTGCTCTGACCAGCCGCTGACGCGCCGCCGAGCGATCATCTGAACGATTCGTTTCAACCGAAGTAGCCCTGGCTCTTGCCAGGTCGCGTGTGCCACACGCTGTGAGACGTCCCGTGCTCAGGCTTCCAGCTTGAGCGCGGGCGTTTCCCTGTTTGCGGCGGAGGGAGGACGTCATGGCCCATCGCAACGAACGTGCGCTGCTCAATCACCTCATCGAATTGTGCCTGGATGAGCAACGGACGCTTCTCTATGCCGCCGCGCGGGTGAAAGACCCGGCCGTGAAGTCGCTGCTGGACGATCTCGCGGCCGCCCGGGCGCGGTTCGCGACGGATCTCCTGCCCCACGCACAGCGGCTCGGCGGGGCGGGGGCCGCGAGCGGCACGACGCTTGGCGCGCTGCACCGAAGCTGGATGACGATCAAGGACCGCTTCGTCGGCCATAGTGACCAGACGATGATCGCCGAGGCCGAGCACGCCGAGGGCCGTTCGCTCGCGACTTACTCAGGCGCGCTCGACGACCTGCTGCCACCGACCGTCCGCGACCTGGTCGAGCGACAGCAGGCGGAGATTCGCCTGGCCCACGACCGCGTGCAGGCCCTCCTGGTGCACTGACCCCCGACGTTGGGTGCGGAGAATCGCGGCAGCGGCGCGGAATCCTCCGCGCATCTCACGTCAACCTCGTCGAATCCGCCCGCGATTCGCGCGGCATCGCACTTGCGTACGACAGACGTAGACCGACATGGCTGCGCACTTTATTGCGACCGAGGGGACCGCCCCTGTTACGACCTGCGCCGCCACGGTCCAGCAACCCCACTTCGGCCGGACGCCGCGTGAGGCGCCCTCTCCGATCATCCACGTATCACTGAGTCACCTGCCATCAGTGCAGTACCTCGAGCGGCACGACACGGTCGGGTTGGCCGAGCCCGGTCGCGTCATGCCGCTCAACGCTTCTCATTGAGCCATTGGCCATTGGTTATTGGTTATTGGCCATGGCATTGACCATTGGGCTATTGACCATTGCATTGGCCATTGATCATTGGGCACCGACGACCCAATAACCAATGACCCAATGCAATCCGCAATGATCAATGACCCAATGCAATGGCCAATAGCTCATTGGCCATTGGCCCAATGTCAGTACGTCACTCGCACTCTGTACCGCAGCACGGCCGTCCCGTCGCTGGTCACCGGCACCCGGAACTGCGCCGCCCACGCGTCCGTCTTCGTCCACGTGTGCGAGGACGAGAGCATCCGCCACGTGCCGCCCAGCGGCTCGTTGACTTCCACCGTCACGCCTGACGCCTTGTGGTTGCGCAGCGTGATCTCGTACTCGACGTCGTAGACGCCGCTCGCGATCTTCTGGAAGTCCGTCTGCTTCCGTTCGCAGATGACGTCGAACGCGTTGCCGATCTTGAGATTGAGCGTCTCGTCCTTCGGCGTGTGCATGATGCTGTCCTCGCCGACGAACTGGATGCCGCCCTTCGAGTCCGACTGGTAGACGCGCACCGTGCCCGCGGGCATCGGCATCCCGAGTCCGGCCGTCGCCTCGTTCTTGAACTGGTAGTAGACCTGCACCAGATCCTTCAGCGGCGCGCCCGGGTGTTGCTGGTTGCGGTAGTAGAACGCCTGGCCGTCAACCACGTACCGCTTGACGACCGGGAAGCTCGTCGCCCCCAGCATGCTCACCTGCTTCGTCTCGGCGTTGTTGATCGTCGTCTTTCGGCCGAGCGTGTAGAGGTGGTAGTCCGAAAACGCCTCCTGCGCCATCGGCGCCGCGGCGGCGCGTTCGGACGCCATCTTCATCTCGTCGTACGCCCGGCCGACGTTCTGGCGCACGCGGTTCAAGTCGCCGGCGACGAGCTGCAGGCTCGCGTTCTTGAACGCGGTCCCGCTGCCGTTCTTGAGCGTGACCCAGCCGTCGATGTCGGCGGCGCGATCGTCGCGCGCGACCGTCAGCACGTAGTCGGCGTTCCAGGCCATCTGGCCCGCCAGGTACGACGCCTCGACGCGGTGCCGCGTGCCGCCCTCGTTGTCCAGCGTCCAGATGAGCGTGGGCCGCGAGTAGAGATTGCCCGGCAGCTCGGGAAAGCGGATGTGGTCGGCGTGCATCCCCGTCACGATCTCGCCGTTGATGCGCCAGACCGGGCCGGTGTTGTAGCTGAGCAGCCGGGCCGTGACCTCTTTCTCGCCGGGACGAATCAAGGTGACGTCCTTGCCGACGTACTTCCGCAACAGCTTGTCGGGATCGAGCAGGTCGTACTCGTAGTTCTGCTCGACGACGCTGACGCGCGAGGGCTCGCTGAGCGAACGGAAATGCACGGTCGCCGGGTTGACCGTCGCGGCGATGTCCATGAAGTGCAGGTCGGACGTCCCGCGCGCGAGCGTCAGGTTCCGCGTGTCGCGGACGAGCGCGATGTTCGAGTTGTAGACCGTCACCGCCAGATCCGTCTGATCCTCGAGCGTCGTCGTCTGCGCGCCGGGCACGGTGGTGGCGGCGCCGACGGGCGGTTCGGGTCGTGACGTCGTGACGGCACCAACGGCCAGGGCAAACACGGGGGCGGCAATCCAGAGTCGTGCGGACATGAGACAGCTCCTTTTCAAGGTGCAACCCAGCGCCGAAAGCCGGCGCGAGGGCG
>JANOGJ010000807.1:0-3705 GCA_031405995.1 Acidobacteriota bacterium | reverse complement strand
GCGCGAGCCGTTCTGGGCCGGGCTGACGTCGGAGGGCCGCGCGTACAACGTGCATTTCCTCAGCGACCGCGACGGCATCTACGCCGTCGGGTACCCGTCGCCGACGCTGTTCCAGCACCTCAGCCGCGTGTCGGAACTGGTCGCGCTCGCGGCCGCCCTGTTCGTCGCCCTGCTCATCGGGCTCACGGTGTATGCGCCCTTCGCCGCCGCCGACCACGAGCGCGCCGGTCCGCTGCGGTTGCTCCTGCAGGAGATCCGCACGAGCTTCTACCGGAAGCTGTTCCTGTTTTTCGTGCTGGCGGCGATCGGTCCCGTGCTGCTGTTCGCCGCGGCGTTCAGCGCGTACACCATGGCGCGATTCCGGGCCGAAACCGAGGCGGAGGCGACCGGGATCGTGACCGTGGCGCGCCGCGTGTTCGAGGAGCTCTCCGCCGCCGGGCGTCAACCCGATCGGGCACCGGCCGCGATGAGCGACGACGCGATGGTCTGGATTCGGCAGGTGATCGACCAGGACGTGAACTTGTACGACGGCGCGCGCCTCGTCGCGACGAGCCAGCGTGACCTCTTCGATTCCGGCCTGCTGCCCACGCGCACGCCGGCCGCGGTCTATCGCGCGATCGCGCTCGACCGCGCGCCGTCGCAGGTCGCGACCGACCGCATCGGCGCCTTTCAGTACCTCGTGGCGGCCGCGCCGGTACCCGCGCGCGGCCGTGACGCCGTCCTCAGCGTGCCGCTCGCCTCGCGCCAACGCGAGATCGAGCGCGAGATCGACGACCTCAACCGCGGCGTGCTGGTGGGCGCCGTCGTCGTCGTGCTGTTCGCGGCCGGACTCGGGGCGTCGGTGGCCGGGCGTGTGTCCGATCCGGTCTCCCGCCTCACCCGGGCGACGCGGCTGATCGCCGCGGGGAAACTCGACGTCCGGCTCGTGGCGGATACCTCCGATGAACTGGGCCGGCTGGTCGAGGACTTCAATGCGATGGCCGGCACCCTCGTGGCCCAACGGGCGGAGCTGGCGCGCACGCAGCAGCTCAAGGCGTGGGCCGAGATGGCGCGTCAGGTCGCCCATGAGATAAAGAACCCGCTCACGCCCATCCAACTGGCCGCGGAGCACGTGCGGCACGTACACGAGGATGCGCGGCGGCCGCTCGGCCCGGTGTTCGACCAGTGCATCGACACGATCCTCCGCCAGGTGCGCCTGCTCCGGCAGATCGCGTCCGAGTTCTCCAGCTTCGGCAGCCAGGCGGTCGCGCGCCCGTCACTGGTCGCGGTGGCCGACTTGATCGAAACGGTCGTCGGGCCCTACCGGCCAGGTCTGGCCGGCCGGATTCGCATTGATATTGAGATTGATGCGGACGTGGCCCGATCGCTGCCGGCCGTCTGGGTGGACCGCACGCTCATCGCGCGGGCGCTGACCAACCTCGTGGAGAACGCGATTCAGGCGATGCCGCAGGCCGGCACCCTCTCCGTCCGCGCCGCGACGGACGGACCGGGCGTCACGATTCGGATCCAGGACACCGGGCTCGGCATGGACGCGGAGTCGGTAGGTCGAGCCTTCGAGCCGTACTACTCAACGAGAACGGCGGGGTCAGGACTGGGCCTCGCCAACGCGCGCCGGAACATCGAGCTGTGCGGCGGGACCATCGCGCTCACGAGCACGCCCGGGTCGGGCACGACCGTGACGATCACGCTCGCGACGTCCGCTACTCGGAGCGACGAGGCCGCAGGCGCGTCAGCGCCAGGCCGATGAAGGGCGAGAGCAGGTACGCGTAGGCCATCGTCACCAGCGTGAACCGCGGCTCGATCGTGATGAACACGAGCAGCGCCGCGAATGCCAGCAGCGGCATGTAGGACGGTCCCCACCCGAGGTTGATCGTCTTGAAGCTTCGGAAGCGGATCGTGCTCACCATGAGCGCGGCGGGCACGAGCACGACCGCGACGGCGGCGCCCGCCTGCGGGTACCCGGCGAGCGGAAGCGGCCAGGCGTAGATCGTGGCGGCGACGACGAGCGCCGCCGCGGGCGACGGCATGCCGACGAAATAGCGCTTGTCGAGGTGGCTCGACGACTGGATGTTGAAGCGCGCGAGACGCATGGCGGCCGCGGTCACGAAGATGAACCCGGACGCCCAGCCCACCCGCGCCAGCTCGGACAGTCCCCACGCAAACGCGAGAATCGCCGGCGCGAGCCCGAAGGAAATCACGTCGGCCAGGGAGTCCAACTCGACGCCGAAGGCGCTCGTCGTGTTCGTGAGCCGCGCGATGCGTCCGTCCAGCGCGTCCAGCACGAACGCAATACCGATGCAGAGCGCGGCGAACGCGAGGTCGCCGCGCATCGCATACACGATGCAGGCGTAGCCGCAGAACATGTTGCCGATGGTGAACAGGCTCGGCAGCAGGAACAGCCCCCGCCGGTGGCGCCGTCCGTCCGTCGGCGCCGCCGTGGCGGGTTTCGGGCTGATCAGCCATCCCGTCCCACCAGCCGCGCGATGACGGTCTCCCCCGCGCGCACCGTGTCGCCCCGCTTCACTGCCAGAGTCGCCGTCAGCGGCACGAACACGTCCATCCGCGATCCGAACTTCATCAACCCTATTCTGGCACCGGCCGCGAGCGTCTCGCCCGGTTTCACGCGGCAGACGATGCGGCGGGCCAGCACGCCGACCACCTGGCGCACCACGATCGTCGTGCCGCCGGCGTCGAGCCAGATCTCCGAGTGCGCGTTCCCGCCGGCGTCGGTCCGATAGGCGGGCAGAAACGTCCCCGCGACGCGCTCGACCCTTCGCACCAGGCCGGCCGCGGGCGTGCGGTTGATGTGGACGTCAAGCAGGCTCAGGAAGATCGTGACCTGGCGCCAGGACCCGTCGGGCGCATCGCCGGGTCGCGCCTCGCCCGCGAACTGGACCGTGCCGTCGGCCGGCGCGAGCACGAGGGCGGCGTCGTTCGGCACGACGCGTTCAGGATCGCGGAAGAACGCGGCCATCGCGGCCGGCAGCAGGACGAGGAACGCGGTGAGGACCGGAGGCCCCCACCACGCCGACACCAGCGCGGGCACGGCGGCCAGGACGATGAACGGAAAACCGGCTGGGTCGATTCGCACGGGCCGGCGCCGCGGCCGCTATCGCGCCGGCAACGGCTGGCCGCCGTCACGACCCCGGACCATGGCTTCGATGCGGTCCTTGAGGGCCAGCTTGCGTTTCTTCAGAGCGGCTTCGTCGAATTGCTGCTGTTCGGTGAGGTAGGTCATGCCTGACAGGTTGTGAATGCGTTGGTCGAGTTCCTGATGCTCCGAAACCAGTTGCCGAAACCCGTCATCGGACCGGAGCAACGAGGCTTTCACGTCGTCGTCCACCCGGAGCTGCGCATCTGCCATGCTCCGCCTCCTGTTCTGTGTCGTTCGTCGGGACCAGCCGTGTCCCGACCGGCTTGTGAGCCGCACCCTACCACAAGCCGCCAGCCGGGGTAAACAGCATCCGGTTCCAGAGCACCAGCGCGTCCTCGCGCGGCTCCTGATAGTAGTCGCGGCGGACCGCCTCGACCTTGAATCCGAACCGCTCGTACAGGCCCCGCGCCGCGGTGTTGGACTGCCGGACCTCGAGCGTCGCGCTCCGGGCGCCGACGCCGACCGAATCCTGGATCACCCGCCGCAGCAGCTGCCGGGCCACGCCGCGGCGACGCCAGGTGTCATCGACCGCCAGGCTGTTGATGTGCAGC
>JANOGJ010000794.1:0-3646 GCA_031405995.1 Acidobacteriota bacterium | reverse complement strand
CGTGGGGCGACCGGCTGTTCTACGCCTCCGACTACTTCGAGAAGCTCTACGAGTGCGCCGAGACGCTGATTGGCGCCGGCAAGGCCTACGTCGACAGCCAGTCGGCCGATGAGATCCGCGAGCGGCGCGGCACGCTGAAGGCGCCCGGCATCGACAGCCCGTTCCGCAGCCGGACGCCGGCCGAGAACCTGGACCTCTTCCGCCGCATGCGCGCCGGCGACTTCCCGGACGGCGCGCACGTCCTCCGCGCGAAGATCGACATGACGTCGCCGAACATCAACATGCGCGACCCAGTGCTCTACCGCATCCGGCGCGCGCATCATCACCGCACGGGCGACGCGTGGTGCATCTACCCCAGGTACGACTACGCGCATCCAGTATCTGATGCGCTCGAACGCATCACACACTCGATCTGCACGCTCGAGTTCGAGGACCACCGGCCGCTCTACGACTGGCTCATCCAGAACCTGCCGCTGCCCGGCACGCCGCAGCAAATCGAGTTCGCGCGCCTGAACCTGACCTACACCGTCATGAGCAAGCGGAAGCTGCTCCCGCTCGTGAACGAGAAGCACGTCGCCGGGTGGGACGACCCGCGCATGCCCACGATCTGCGGGCTGCGCCGCCGCGGCTACACGCCCGAGGCCGTTCGCCGCTTCGCCGAGGCCGTCGGGGTTGCCAAACGCGAGAACGTCATCGACGTCGGCCTGCTCGAGTTCTACGTGCGCGAAGATCTCAACAAGCGCGCGCCTCGCGCCATGGCCGTCCTGCGGCCGCTCAAGGTCGTCATCGAGAACTTCCCCGCCGACACGACCGAGCAGATGGACGTCGTCAACAACCCCGAAGACGCGTCGGCCGGTACGCGCAGGGTGCCCTTCTCGAAGGTGCTGTACATCGAGCACGACGACTTCATGGAGGACCCGCCGAAGAAGTTCTTCCGCCTTGCGCCGGGACGCGAAGTGCGGCTGCGGAACGCGTACTTCGTCACGTGCAAAGAGGTGGTGAAAGACTCTGCGGGCGCAATCACCGAACTGCGCTGCACGTACGACCCGGCGACGCGCGGCGGCGACGCGCCCGACGGCCGCAAAGTGAAGGCGACGCTGCACTGGGTGTCGGCCGCTCACGCGATCGGCGCCGAGGTGCGGCTCTACGATCGGCTGTTCACGGTCGAGAATCCCGGCACGGGCGACGCGGACTTCCTCGCGCAGATGAACCCGCACGCGCTGGACGTCGTGCGGGACTGCAAGCTGGAGCCGTCGCTCGCGGGCGCTCAGGCCGGTGCGCGGTACCAGTTCGAACGGCTGGGCTACTTCTCGGTGGACCCGGATTCGAAACCCGGCGCGCTCGTCTTCAATCGGACGGTGACGCTGAAGGACACCTGGGCGAAGGTTAGCGCGAGCCCCTAACGAACAATCCGCCGCACCAGCGCCGGCGCAGCGTCCGCGTGCTCGCCCACGGAATAAATGCTGACGCTGATCAGTCCCGGAAGTGCGGCCAGCGGCGCTGAATCGAGCTGCGCGAGGCGAGCCTGCGCAAACCGCTGCCGAAACAGCGGCTCTTCCCAGTCTTCAAGCAAGAGGTAGGGCGCGTATCCGTGAGCCCGGAGCGTCTCGATCGTGCGGTCGAATGCCTCAGGCTCGATGAGGTCCCAGCGGACACTGGTCCGGTGGCCGTAGAGGCGCACGCTGCCACTCTCAATCTTGCTGATGAAGAGGGCATTCTGGGGAAATTCACGGTCGACAAATCTGCCCACGGTCTCGTATCGCTGCTCGCCGGCGGCCGTCACGAAGATCGACAGGCTGTCAGCCTTGCTCAGGGACCAGCCACACAACAACGCGCACAGCACAAGCACACTCGGACCCCTGAGAGGCGCCGGAAGCCGCCCAATGAGTCGAACGGCAACGGCACTGCTCAGGATGAGCAGGAGAGGAATCCCCGGCAGGAGGAATCGCAGGAACGGCCATCCGTTCCACGGGATGTAGAAGGCATAGAGGGACAGCAGGATCACGAAGAAGGCGAGCATGAGCCACGTCACGGCCTGGTCAGCGGGGCCGGCGTCCTCGCCGGATCGCGCGTCCCGCAGGCCGGTCACGAATGGAGCGGCAAACGCGACCAGGATAAACGCGGTTTGCAGCTCCAGGAGCCAGACCGGATAGTGACTGAGATTCTCGGCCAGCCAACCCCACTTGAACAGGGACACCACCGGGCCGTACCCCGATGACGTCGCCGACCCGAACAAGAACCAGTTGGTCCAGGCGATCATGACGAATCCCGGGACGAGCCCAGCGGCGAACGCCGCCATCCGGGGCAGCTTGCTCGGTGAGTGTTTCAGAACCAGCAACCCCGCCACCATTGCGAGCGGAGCCAGGTTCGGCCGAGTCAGCAGCGCGGCTGAGACCGCGAACCCAGAGAGCAGCGCTGCCCACGCCGGCCGCGGAAAGGCCATCGCCAGCGCGGCAAGCCACCATGCCGTGGCCGGAACGTCGCTCATCGGCAGAATCAGCTGGAAGAGGAAGATCGGGCTGCACGCGAAGAGGAGCGCGGCAATCAGGCCCGTTCGCGGGCCAGCAACGTGCTTCCCGACGCAGTACGTCAGCCAGACCGCGACGCCGCCGAGGACCGGCACCACGACGTAGACGGCGTCGGGGCCCGCCATACGGAGCGCAACCGCCATCAGCATGGGCAACCCCGGCGGATAGGTGGGCACGATCGTGTGGCCGGGGGCCGGCAGGTACCCGAGAGGGGCCACGCTCGCGCCGAGCGACGGCGTCACGGCCATCAATGGCTCCGGCACGTGCAACGTTCCCGTGGCCCACAGTACGGCCTGGCTGACGTAGCCGTATCCATCCGATCCGCCGGCCACGAACACTCCGAAGTGGATGCCGGTCAGGATGGTGGCGACGGCCGCGGCTCCAGCGAGCCAGGGCGACCAGGTTTGAAGGTGTTCCCACACACCGCGCGGGTCGGCTCGGCGGTCGCAGTAAGACGCCAGTCCTTTCGCAATCCCGGCGACGATCAGCGCGCGAACGGGATCGCGCATCGACAGCCGAATGGAACCGACGTGGAAACGCAGGCCGTCGCCGAACGTGTCGACGACCGCGATGACAAACGCAATCAGTGCCAGGGCGTTAAGTGCCCGTCTGAGCTGATCGGCGGTCGATGTCGGCACAGGTGTTTCTCAGCACCACCCTAAAAGACGAAAGGCGCGATGGAGTCTCCTCCACCGCGCCCTTCGTGACAACACGAGTTGTCTTATCTCTTCTGCATCATCGAAATCTTGACCCAGCCGCTCGAATTGGCGCCCTGGACCTGGACGTAGCCGTCCTTCTCGGCGCCCGTCACGATGAACTCGTCCGCGCGGGTCAGCGTCGCGACAACCTTCGCGGCGTCCATCGGTCCCGAGAGGAGCTTGATGCCGGCGATTTTCGGCACCAGGACATCGCCTTCGCGGAACGTCACGCCGGCCTTACCGCCGGCCGCGGCCTCCTGCTTGAGCGTGCCGACGTTGCGCTGCAGGCTCGGGTCACCACGGACGACCTTGACGACCTGGTTGTAGTTGTCCATGAACGCCGCGGCGATGATCTTGCCTTCATTCGTGTTGCCGTAGCCGCCGCCGGCCGCGCCGCCGCCGCCGCCGAAGAGCAACCCG
>JANOGJ010000783.1:0-3758 GCA_031405995.1 Acidobacteriota bacterium | reverse complement strand
CCGGCGACGCCGCGGGCGAGGCCGATCTGGCGTCGTTCGCGCGCCGCGTCTGCGACCGGCACCGCGGCGTCGGCGCCGACGGCCTGCTTCTCGTCGAGGAAACCCCGGCGGGGGCGCGGATGCGGCTGCTCAACGCGGATGGGTCTCCGTCGGAGCTTTCGGGCAACGGCGTGCGCTGCCTCGCGGCGTGGATCGCCGACGCGCGCGAACTGGACACCGGAGCCACCCTCACGATCGAGACCGACGCCGGACCGAAGCGCCTGACCTTGCTCGATCGGGCTGCCCGGCGGTTTACCTTCCGCGCCGCCATGGGCGCGCCCGAGGGCCTCGCCGAAGCCTCACTCGAGGTCGCAGGTGGGTCCGTCAAGGTCGTCACGCTCCGCGTCGGCAACCCGCAGTGCGTGGTCCTCGGGCCGGCGACCGACGAGCGACTGCATTCGATCGGCGCCGCGTTGTCGGTCCATCCGCATTTTCCTGAGGGCACGAATGTCGAGCTCGCCGAGGTGTTGAGCCCCGGCCGCGTGCGCATTCTGATTTGGGAGCGCGGCGTCGGTCCCACGGCATCGTCGGGCACCGGCACCTGCGCGGCCGCGGTCGCGGCGGCTGTCTACGGCGGCGCGTCGAAGGCAGTCGAGGTTGAGGCGCCCGGAGGCACGCAGACCGTGGAGTGGACGACGGACGGCCTCTGGCTGACCGGCTGGGCGGAATTGGTTGGCCGGGTGCATTGGTGGAGGTAGGCTGTCGCAGGCATGCGACGGATTCACCAGACGGCGGACGCCGTCGAGACCTATTCGCCGGCTGAGCAGCGCTTCAACCGGCACCGCCGCACGTTCGGGCTCGTCGCCGGACCGTTTCTGTTCTTCGCGATCCTGCTGTTGCCCGCGCCGACCCTGCCGATCGCCGCGCAGCGGCTGGCCGCCGTCCTCAGCCTGATGATCGTGTTTTGGATGACGGAGGCGCTGCCGCTCTCCGTCACCGCGCTGCTCGGCCCGACGCTGGCCGTCCTGCTCGGCGTGGCGCCCGTCAAAGTCGTCTTCGCCCCGTTCGCCGACCCAATCATTTTTCTCTTCATCGGCAGCTTCATCCTGGCCGAGGCGATGTTCGTCCATCGGCTGGATCGACGCCTCGCGTTTACCGCGCTCGCCTCATCGTGGGTGGGGCAGAGCGGCCTGCGGCTCATCGTCGTCTACGCGGCCGTGGCGTGTGTGCTCTCGATGTGGATGAGCAACACCGCCACCACGGCCATGCTGTTTCCCCTTGGGCTCGCGGTGCTTGCCGAGCTGGGCCGTGGACGCGTGCAGGATCGTCAGTTTCAGCAGTACGCGATGGCGATGATGCTCGTGACGTCGTTTGCCGCGTCGATCGGCGGGATGGGCACGCCCGTCGGCACGCCGCCGAACCTGATCGGGCTGGGCTTCCTCGCGCGCGCCGGCGTCGACATCTCGTTTGCCGGCTGGATGCTGCTGGGCGTGCCGATCATGCTCGTCATGATGGCGTTCGTCGTCGTGTGGATGCTCGTCCCGCGCGCGCGGCACATCCGGCTGGGTGAAGACGCCCGGCGCGCCGTGCGAGAGGAGCTGCGCAAGCTCGGTCCCGTGAGCGCGGGCGAGCGCAACGTGATGCTGGCGTTCGCCATCACGGTCGCGCTCTGGATTATTCCCGGCCTCGCGCAGCCGATCCTGGGCGCGGGTCATCAAGTCAGCCGGGTGCTGAGCGGGCTCTTCCCGGAGTCGATCGCGGCCCTGATCGGGGCGCTCCTCCTGTTCATGATGCCCCTTCGGTCCCAGCCTCGGCGCTTCACGCTGACGTGGGAGGAAGCCTCGCGGATCGACTGGGGCATCATCCTGCTGTTCGGTGGCGGGCTCGCGATGGGGCAACTGGCGGACTCGACCGGCCTCTCGGCCGCGCTCGGTCACTGGGTCAGCGCCAGGTTCCCGGAGGCGGGAACCGTTGGCCTCACGTTGGTATTCACGGCGATTGCGGTGGTGCTGTCGGAGACGGCGTCGAACACGGCCGCGGCCAATGTCATCGTGCCGACCGCGATCGCGGTTGCGACGGCCGCCGGCGTGTCACCGCTCGAGCCGGGCCTCGGCGCGACGTTCGGCGCGAGCATGGGGTTCATGATGCCCATCTCGACGCCGCCGAACGCGATCGTCTACAGCAGCGGCTACATCCCCATCGGCCAGATGATGCGGCTCGGCATTGTCCTGGATGTCGTCGGCTACGTGATCATCGTGACGGGCGTGTTGGGGTTGGGCTGGCTGTTGCGATAGGGAAACGACGTCATTTCCTCCTGGCGCCCGGCGTGACGTCCTTCCGCAGCGACTGCACCACCGACCGTAGCAGTGTGCCGACGCCGGTGAAATCCTGTTTTGTCAGCAGTGAGCGCGCTTCTTGCAAGAGGGCGGGGGCGCGCCTGACCGCCCCGCGCGTTCGGCTCACGGCCGGCGCGGAGAGAGGGGGGGCGGTTCCGGCGAGCCGTGACCGGGCCATGAGGACGAGTCCTTCGAGGTCCACGATCAAGCGCTCGGCTTCGCTACGGGCGGCCGCCTTGCGGTCGGCGGCCAGCTTGGCGGCGGCATAGGCCGAATCCCGGGCCCCGATCGCGTGGTTCAGCGCGAGGCGATAGTCGCCCTGGACCACGGCGGCATCGTAGGCCTTGAGGGCGCTGATGGCCGCCTCCAGCTCCGTGGACGCGTAGGTGGCCGCTTCAGCCGTTCGGGCGGCCGTCAGGGCCGCCTCTGCCTGGTCGCGTTCCTTCTGGGGTGGCGCCGAACAGGCCGGGAGAAGGGCCGCACCGAGCACGAGCAGCGTGAGGGCGCCAGACGCGCGTCGGCGGGGCATCGGGATTGAGAAGTATATCGGTCGGAACGGGGATGGAATGGAGTCGCGCAGCGCATCTGGTAGCATGACGGACCTCGCGCCCGGCGACCGCCCGCGGGAGAAGCTGGAGCGGTCGGGCGCGGAGGCCCTTGGAGACAACGAGCTCGTCGCGTTGCTGCTGGGCCATGGCCCGGCCGGCGCCAGCGCGCTCGAGACCGCGAACCGGTTACTGGAGGTCGCGGGCGGGGTGCAGGGCCTAACGCGGGTCAACCGCGGACAGATGGGGCGCGTGCCGGGCGTCGGCCGGGTGCTCGCCTGCCGCGTGAAGGCGGCCGTCGAATTGGGGCGCCGGACACTGGTCGCCCCGCTGGAGGAGCGCCAGCAGTTCGAGACGCCGCGCGACGCCGCGCTGTTCCTGCTGCCGCGGTTCGGCGCCTACCCGGTCGAACGCTTTGGTGTCATGCTGCTCGACACGAAGCTCCGGCTGATTCGCGTCGAGCTCGTGTCGGTCGGCACCCTTGATGCGTCGATGGCGCATCCGCGCGAGGTGTTTCGGGAGGCGGCGGTGGCCGGCGCGGCCGCCGTGGTCGTGTTCCACAACCATCCGTCGGGCGATCCGATGCCGAGTGTCGATGACCTTCGGCTGACGCGGCGGTTGGCGGCCGCCGGTGAGATCCTGGGCATCGAGCTCCGCGACCACATCGTCCTGGCCGACGGCCGTTACTACTCGATGAAGGAGGCGCGGGTCCTGGCATGGCGCGGGTGATGTACTTCGATTGCTTCTCCGGCGCGGCCGGCGACATGGTCCTCGGGGCCCTGCTTGATGCAGGCCTGCCGATCGACCAGTTGCGCGCCGCGCTCGGAAGTCTGGGCGTCGAGTACGAGGTCCACCCGACGCGCGTGCTCCGCGCGGGCGTTTCGGCGACGCGGCCGGC
>JANOGJ010000780.1:0-3781 GCA_031405995.1 Acidobacteriota bacterium | reverse complement strand
CCGAAGACGTTTCGACAAGCGCCGCTCCAGGAGTTCGCGCTCGCCGCGGGACGCTACCGGCACCTGGCGCTCGCGCCGATGCAGGTGCTGGGCGCCTGCGGCGATCCCTTCGAAGAGGATCGCGTCTATCGCGTCTATCGCTACATGCTGCTCGCGTATCGACTGAAGGCGACGTACAACAGCGGCGTGTTCGCCCGTGTGGCGCCCGACAAGGTGGCTGCCGCGTGCGTGGGTCTGGAGCAGGCGATCGACGCCGGGGTGCTCGATCCCCAGACCCTCTACGTCGTCTCGCTCGACCACGTGCCGCGGTTCAAGACCGCGGGCGCGTCGTGCGGGCGGTTCGACGGGGATTGGATCTGCGTGGCGCGCGACAGCGACGAGAGATTCCGGACATTCGTCGAGACCGGCCGATAGCGCGCGGCGGGTTACCCCACCTCAAACGTGATGTTCGCGTTCACCCGGTACTGCACAATCCGGTTCTTCTCGACGACACCTTCGAAGTGGTTGATATCGATCGACTTGATGTTCTTGACCGTTTTCCCGGCGTCGCTCACGGCCGCCTGCGCCGCTTCTTTCCAGCCCTTGTCGGATTGCGAGATGACTTCGATCACTTTGTGAATGGCCATGTGTGCCTCAGGGGCATCATATGGCACACTCCTGGCGAGCAACGACATGGATCCGTCGGGCGCCGCCCGCTCCAGCCACCGCGCGCCGCTGATCTGGCTGATCAGCGCTGGGATCGCGCTGTCCTGCTCTGTTCTCGCCGCGACGCGTCAGACCGGCGCCGTGCCCCTGCGGACGATGCTGCGCGAGGCCTACGAGCTGGTCCAGAAGCGCTACTACGACAAGACGTACCACGGCCTCGACTGGGACGCGCGCTACAAGGACTTCGAGGCGAAGATTCGGGCGACGACCTCCGTCAACGCGGGGCTCGGCCTTGTGGCGCAGTTCCTCGACGGCTTGAAGGACTCGCACACCTACTTCATCCCGCCGTCGCGCCCGTTCGACCACGACTACGGCTACCGGCTCCAGCTCATCGGGGACAAGACGTTCATTGCTCGTGTCGTGCCCAAGACGGACGCGGAGGCCAAACTCCAGCCCGGCGATGAGGTGCTGGCGGTGAATGGTTTCGTCCCGAGCCGCGAGACGCTGTCCACCGTCAACTACATCCTCAATGTGCTTGCGCCGATCGAAACCGTGGACATGTGGGTGCGCAATCCAGCGGGTGTCAGACGGCAGGTGCTCGTCAACGCCAGGATCGTCGAGAAGCCGCACCAGCGCGCCGAGTGGGACCCGTTGGCGATTTACCGAACCAAGGACGACCCGACGAGGGTGGAGCCGCAGCGCTTCACCTCGATCGGCGACGTGCTGATCTGGGCGATGCCCGACTTCCTGGTCGAGGACCGCATCGTGGACGGCATGTGGGAGCGCGCGCGCCGGCACCGGGCGGTGATTCTCGATCTCCGGGACAATCCGGGAGGCATCACGACGACGCTGAATCGCATGCTGGCCAATGCGATCGACCGCGACATCAAGGCGTATGAGTTCGTCGAGCGCAAAGGCCGCACGCCGGAGCTGGTGAAGTCGCGGAAGGACAATGCGTTTACGGGCGCGTTGACCGTGCTGGTTGACAGCAACTCAGGGTCGGCGGCAGAGCTGTTCGCCCGGATTATCCAACTGGAGAAGCGCGGCGTGGTGATCGGCGATCGGTCGGCCGGCGGCGTCATGGCTGCGCGCATGTACGAAGGCGAGAGCCGCCACTTGTTCTACGCGTTCGTCATCACCGACGCGGACCTCGTCATGAACGACGGGAAGAGCCTCGAGATCGTCGGCGTGGTGCCGGATGAGACGATGTTGCCGACGGCCGCGGATCTGGCGGCGGGCCGGGATCCTGTGCTGGCGCACGCGGCCGCGAAGCTGGGCATCACGCTGGATGCGGCCGCCGCGGCGAAGATCTTCGAGAAGAAGGTCGGTGGCGGAAGTTAAATGGTGCCGAGGGGCAGAATTGAACTGCCGACACCGTGATTTTCAGTCACGTGCTCTACCAACTGAGCTACCTCGGCACTCTCGAGCGCAAACAGAGCGACCGAACTCGGAATTCTAACATCGACCCCGATCTAAACGCTCGTCGCGACCTCGACCGTGGCCTCGAGGTGGACGGTCGCACTTAAGGACCGCGTGACCAGGCACGTCTCTTCGGCCTTCGCGAGCAGCCGCCCCGCCCGCTCGGCTGCCGCCTCGTCCGGAACCACGAGGCGCGCGCGCACGACGAGGTCCGTAAACTTCGTCACCCGCTCGACGCGATCCACCGTGCCGCTGACCTCACAAGACAGCGACGTCCACGCGAGCTTCGACGCCGCGGCGATGCCGCGGAACGTGAGCACGAAACAATCCGCCACGGCGGCGACCAGCAACGTCTCAGGCGACCAGCGATCGCCCGGGCCGCCGAACTCCGCAGGCGCCGCGGACGGAATGGGCGGCAGGCGATCGCTCCGCAGGAGAACGTCGCCCTCGAGGGCGGCCTCGGCGGCCACGGTGTAGTGGTGAGGAAAGGGCTGCATCCTTTGGACTCTATCATCCGGCGTCGGCCGACCGCCGCACGTGGCCCGGCGTGATCGCGGCGACCGTCGGACACCCGGCCAGCGCCATCGTCAGCTCCAGTTCGCGCCGGAGCATCTCCAGCACGCGCGAGACACCTGCCTCGCCTTCCGCCGCGAGGCCCCAGAGATACGCGCGTCCGATGAGCACGGCATTCGCCCCGATCGCCACTGCCTTGAAGACGTCCGTGCCGCGCCGAATGCCGCCGTCGAGCAGCACCGGCGCGCGGCCGGCCACGGCCGCGACGATCTCCGGTAACGCGTCGATCGTCGCGATCGCGCCGTCGAGCTGACGCCCGCCGTGGTTGGAGACGACGATGCCCGCCGCGCCGTGCGCGAGAGCGAGGGCGGCGTCCTCCGCGGTCAGGATGCCCTTTATGAGGACGGGCAGCTTCGTCACCGACCGCAGCCAATCGACCGACTCCCACGTCAGCCCGCTGTCGAGCAGCTTGTGCACGTACTCCGTGAAGCTCGACCCGCCGGCCCACCGGAGCGCTTCCGGCGTGCCGTACCGTTCGAGGTTCGCGATGCTGACGTCAGGCGGAAGCGCGAACTTGTTGCGAACGTCGCGCTCGCGCCGCCCGAGCCGGGGCGTGTCCACCGTGAGGACCAGGGCACGGTAGCCGGCGGCTTCAGCGCGGGCCACCATGTCAATCGTGACCGCACGGTCCTTGTAGACGTAGAGCTGAAACCAGAGCGGGCCGTCGGCCGCGGCCGCGACGTCCTCGAGCGACGTGGACGCGATCGTGCTGACGCACATCAGCGTACGGGCCTTGCCGGCCGCGCGCGCCGCCGCGCGCTCGCCCTCGGGGTGCCCGAGCTGGTTGAACGCCGTCGGCGCCAGGCCGATGGGGAAGGGCAGCGTCAGGCCGAGGAGCGGCGTCGTGAGGTCGATCGAATCGACGCCGGTCAGCACGCGCGGACGGATCGCGAGTCGGTCGAACCCGCGCCGGTTCTCGACCACCGTCCGCTCATCTTCGGCGCCGCCCGCGTAGTAGTCGTACGCGGACTTCTGCATGCGGGCCTTCGCCAGGGCCTCGAAGTCGGAGATGTTGACGGGATCGGGGGGCGGCACGGGAGGAAGATGATAACCCCGGGCCTGAAGGCCCGGGGCTCCATCGGTGTGTGGCGATGTTTTATGGAGGCCGGGTCTTTAGACCCGGCGTGTGTCTACTCGCTCGCGA
>JANOGJ010000731.1:0-2088 GCA_031405995.1 Acidobacteriota bacterium | reverse complement strand
GACCGGCCCCTGCCAGACGACGTTGGTGAAGATAGCGACGCGCAAATAAATGGAGGCCGGGGCTTTAGCCCCGGCGATTAATCAAAGCAGACGGAGAACATCATTTATGTCAGCCCGCAAATCGACGTTGTTCTACGGAGTCCTCATTGGCCTGGCCTCGCTCGTGGCCGGCATGGTCATCGCGGCCAAGCTGGATCTGTCGCCGGCCTCCACGGCCGCGAACCTGACTGTCCCGGCGGCCAACAGCTCGCCCATCACGGGCCCGCTCGACGCCACGACGTTCCGCCGCATCGCCGAGGCGGCGAACCCGTCGGTCGTGAGCATCCGAACGCTCACGATGCGGCAGACCCGCGGCGGCGTCCAGGATCTCTTCGGCCCGCAGAACCCGTTCGGTGGACGCCGGCCGGCGCCGACCCAGCGCGTGCCCGGCGCCGGCAGTGGGTTCATCATCGACAAGGCGGGCTTCATCCTGACGAACAACCACGTCGTCGAGGACGCGACCTCGATCGAGGTCGCGCTCGCGGGCATGTCCCAACTCGAGCCCGGCCTGCCGGCGAAGCTCATCGGCCGGGATCCGCTCACGGACTCGGCGCTCCTGCAACTCATCCGGCTGCCGGACGAGCCGCTGACCGAGGCGAAGTTCGGCGACTCGACGCAAATCGCGCCCGGCGACTGGGTCATGGCGATCGGCAATCCCTTCCGGTTCTCCAACACGGTCACGGTGGGTGTGGTCAGCGCGGTCGGCCGGCTGCAGAACACGGCGATCGACGGCCGCCAGGAAGAAATGATCCAGACCGACGCGGCGATCAACCAGGGCAACTCGGGCGGCCCGCTGCTCAACCTGCGCGGCGAAGTCGTCGGCATCAACACGATGATTGTGAGCGACGGTGGCGGTGGCAACCTCGGCATCGGCTTCGCGATTCCGATCAACAGCGTCAGCGAGATCCTGCCGCAGCTGCGCAAGGGCAAGGTACTCCGCGGCCGGATCGGCGTCGGCCTGTCGGCGATTCCGATCACGCGTGAAGACGCCCAGGACCTCGGGCTGCCCGGCCCGTCGGGCTCGACCGTGTCGTCGGTCACTTCGGGCGGACCGGCGGATGAGGGCGGCTTGAAGATCGGCGACGTGATCGTCGAGTTCAACGGCAAGCCGATAAAGGACAACACGAGTCTGGTAGCGATGGTCACCCGGACGGCTCCGGGCACCACGGTGCCTCTGAAGGTCGTGCGCGCCAAGAAGACGTTGTCCCTGAACGTCAAGGTCGACGAGTTCGACGTGCAGCAGGAGCAGGAAGCCTCCGCTCTGGCCCGAAGCACGCAGGACATCAACCCAACCACGACTGGGCTCGACATGACGATCGACCGCGTCACGCCGCAGATCGCGCGGCAGCTCGAACTGCCGGCCGGCCGCACCGGCGCGGTCGTGACCGAGGTCGAACCGGGCGGCGTGGCCGCGCAGAACGGCGTGCGGCCCGGCGACGTGATCCTGGGCGTCAACGACCAGGTGACCTCCTCGGTGGAACAGGTCAACACCGCGCTCGGGCGCATCGTGTCCGGCCGGCTGGCCCGGCTCCTCATCTGGCGCGGGGGACAGGAAACACTGGTGCAGGTAAGAAAACCGTAGCGACCTCTTCAATCGGCGATCGGCGATCGGCGATCGTTCCATCGATGAATCGATTAATCGATGGAACGGTTATCGAGTGCCGATTGCAGATTGACGTTCCCCGATTGCCGATTTCCGATCGAAGATTGTCGTTGTGACGGCTCTGGTCTTAACTGCAGGTTTGGGCACCCGGCTGGATCCATTAACCCGGCTGGTCGCCAAGGCCGCGGTGCCGCTCGCGGGGCCGACGCTCATCGAGCGGGTGCTCGCCTGGCTCCGCCGGAACGGCATCCGGGACGTCGTCCTCAACCTGCACCACAAGCCAGAGACGATCACCGCGATCGTCGGCGACGGCGCGCACCTCGGCCTGCGCGTCCGGTACTCGTGGGAACAACCTCTCCTCGGATCCGCCGGCGGCCCGCGACACGCACTCGACCTCCTCGGCGCCGGCACCTTCCTCATCGTCAACGGTGACACCGTCGCGGAGG
>JANOGJ010000709.1:0-6981 GCA_031405995.1 Acidobacteriota bacterium | reverse complement strand
GCCATGGCGTTGCTCCGCATCAGCCGGGCCAGGCCGACAATCTGCTCGCAGCCAATCGGGTTGCGCTTGTGCGGCATGGCCGACGAGCCCTTCTGGCCGCGGCCGAACGGCTCCTCGACCTCGCCGATCTCGGTCTTCTGGAGACCACGGATTTCGAGCGCGAACTTCTCGAGCGACGCCGCGAGAATCGCCAACGCCGACATCAGCTCGGCATGGCGGTCGCGCTGAATGACCTGCGAGGCGACCGGCGCCGGCGCAAGGCCAAGCCGTCGACACACCGCGGCTTCGATCGCGGGATCGAGATGCGCGAACATTCCGACCGCGCCCGAGAGCTTGCCGACCGAGATCGTCTCGCGCGCCCGTTGGACGCGCTCCCGGTTGCGTGCCACCTCCGCGTGCCAGAGCGCGAGCTTGACGCCGAACGTCATCGGCTCGGCGTGCACGCCGTGTGTGCGCCCGATCATCGGCGTCCGCCGGTGCTCCTCCGCGCGACGGCGGATGGCGTCGGCCAGTGCGTCCACGTCCGCGAGAATCAGGTCGCACGCCTGCCGCATTTGGAGCGCCAGCGCCGTGTCGAGCACGTCCGACGACGTGAGGCCGAAGTGCAGCCAGCGCGCGGCCGGGCCCGCGCGCTCCGCCACGGCGGTCGTGAACGCGATCACGTCGTGCTGGGTCGTGGCTTCGATCTCCTCGATTCGCGCGATGTCGAACGACGCGCGTTCGCGGAGCGTCCGAGCGTCGGCGTGGGGAACAACTCCGGCTTCCGCCAGCGCGTCCGTCGCGGCCAGCTCCACCTCGAGCCACGTCTCGTAGCGCCGTTGGTCGCTCCAGATCGCGCCCATCTCGGGGCGGGTGTAGCGCGGAATCATGGCGTCCTACACCTCCAGCCGATCGGCCGATACGGGCGCATCCGCCGCGGGCCCGACGACGGACGCCGCCAGGCCTCCGTTGCGAAAGAGCTCGCCGGCCACGCGCTGCACGTCCTCGGCGCTGACGCGACTGATGTCCGCGAGCATCTCGTCGAGCGTGAAGTGGCGGCTAAAAATGATGTATTGCCGCGCCAGGTGCGACATGCGGCTCGACGTGCTCTCGAGGTTCAGCATCAGGCTGCCCTTCAAATGGTCTTTTGCGCGCGTGAGCTCGTCGGCCGGGACCGTCCTGTCGCGCAGCTCTCGCAGCTCGGCGACGGTTAAGTCCACCACCTCACCGAGCTTCTCCGCCGCGCAACCCGCGTACACCGTCATCATGCCGGCGTCGCTGTACGTCGTCAGACTGCTGAAGACGGCGTAAGCCAGGCCGCGTTCCTCGCGGATGTGCTGGAAGAGCCGCGAGCTCATGGAGCCGCCGAGGATGGTATTGAGCACGTACAACGCGTGACGGTCCTTGTGCGACTGATGATACGCGCGGGTGCCGAGGCAGAGATGCGTTTGCTCGATCGGTTTCTGCCGGTAGGACAACCCTGCCGTCACGTCGGGCGGCTGTGTGCCATTGGCCTTGGGACCGCCGGGAAGTCCCTCAAACGCGCGCGAGACCAGGTCCCGCAGCCGCGCGTGGTCCAGGTTGCCGGCGGCGGCGACGATCAGGTTCGGCGCCAGGTACGTCCGGCCGAAGTAGTCGCGCAGGCCGGGTGAATCGAAGGACCCGACGGTCTGCGGCGTGCCGAGGATCGGCCGCCCCAGCGGATGCCGCGCCCAGAACTGCTCGGCGAAGACCTCGTGGACGAGGTCGTCGGGCGCGTCCTCGACCATCTTGATCTCTTCAAGAATGACGCCCTGCTCCTTCGTCACATCGTCGGGCGCCATGGCCGGGCGCATGAGCATGTCGCTCAGCAGATCGATCGCGACGCCGAGATGCTCGTCGAGGACTTTGATGTAGTAGCTCGCGTATTCCTTGGCGGTGAACGCGTCGAGCTGGCCGCCGACGGCGTCGATGGTCTGGGCGATGTCGCGCGCGGTCCGCGTGGCCGTGCCTTTGAAGAGCATGTGCTCGACAAAATGCGCGACACCGCTCTCGACGGCGGCTTCATGGCGGGAGCCGCGCGTCAGCCAGGCGCCGATCGTGATGGATCGGACGTGCGGCATCGATTCGGTCACGAGCCGCAGGCCGGACGGCAGCGTTTCCGCGGTCACCATATGGCTCGGCCGATCTGTTGTAAGTTGTTTAGCGAATTGACTTTAACGGGGTGCTTCAAGATCAGGATGATAGCATGAGAACGCGTGATTTGTGAACGGATGAACGCGTGATCGATCTCGCCGAACTCGATCGCGCCGAGCTGGAAGACGCGGTCGCCGCGCTCGAAGCGCCCCGCTTCCACGGCCGGCAGATCTTCCACTGGATTCACCAGCGCGGGGTGACCGACCCGGCGCTGATGACCAATCTCAGCCGGGCGCTCCGCGAGAAGCTACGCGATTCGTGCATGGTCTCCACGCCGAGAGTCGTGTCGCGCCAGACGTCGTCGGACGGCACGACCAAGTTTCTGCTCGAACTCGCCGACGGCCGCCACATCGAAGCCGTCTACATTCCGGACACGCCCGCCCAGACCTTCTGCATCTCCACTCAGGTGGGATGCGCCATGGGCTGCACGTTTTGCCTGACGGGCAAGATGGGTCTCGTGCGCAACCTCACGGCCGGCGAGCTCGCCGGCCAGGTCCGCGTGCTCGCGCACGAAACGGGCCTCGCCGGCGCGGCGTTCAACATCGTCCTCATGGGCATGGGCGAGCCCCTGCACAACTACGATGCGACGATGAAGGCGCTGCGGATGATCGCGGACAAGGAGGGCCTCGCGGTCCCCGCGCGCCGGGTGACGCTCTCGACGGTGGGCATCATCCCGGGGCTCGAGCGGCTGGCGCGGGAGCCGCTGATGCCCAACCTGGCGATCTCACTCCACGCGACGACGGACGAGGCGCGGACGCGGATTGTGCCGGTCAACAAGAAGTACGGTCTCGAGAAGCTCATCGAGACGTGCCGGAACTTCCCGCTCGCCAAGCGGCGGCGGATTACGTTCGAGTACGTGCTTCTCGCCGGCGAGAACGACACGCCGGAGGACGCGCGCCGGCTCGCGACACTCCTCGACGGCGTCAAGGCGAAGGTCAACCTGCTGCCGCTCAACGCCGCGCCGGGGATCGACTTCGAGCGGCCGTCCGACGATCGCGTAAACGCGTTTGCGAAGATTCTGGCGGAGCGCGGCGTGACGGTGTCCGTGCGGCGAAGCCGCGGGCGCGACATTCGCGCCGCGTGCGGGCAGTTGATTGTCGAGGGCACCAAGCGGACGGTGGGCCAGAAGGTGGCCGCGTCGCTGGGAGACACCGTCTAGTCCGCTGGCATTTCACACGGAGAAACGGAGGGGCGGAGGACGCGGAGCGGGACTAGGGTTGCCGCGAACTATCTCCGTGCGGCAGTCGCAGAATTCACCCTCTGGGGGAACCGGGGTGTTTCACCTATGGAAGTTCGTCGTATCCGGCCCGCTCGGGCGGGATCCACGTTTCTAGGTGCTTGCGTCCGAGATCGGTAAGTTCGAACCAGCAATCGTCCCAAGCGCTATCCAAATCGGGAAGCGACTCCCTGTTTTGAATGTGCGCCCGGGTCTCATCCCATGTCAACACCGCTACGAGCCCTCGACTGGCGAGGTCCTTCAGCGCGGCAGTTATCTCCGCATCAGTAAAATCGTGCGGCCAGTTAAGTCTCCAACCGATACTGCCGGTGCTGTTGAGCATGGTCCTAATGTTGGGTACCTGCTCAATATCGTGGCGGAGAACGTCGAGTACAAACTCACAAACAGCCTTGGAGCCCGTTGGTCGAAGTTCAGACATTACTTCGTTTCCTTGCGAGGCCTTTTGTGCGGGCCATCGACAATCTTACCCTTGTCATCTCTCACGGTGTGTTCAGATATTCTTTCGCCGGTCTTGGTGTTCGTCCAAGTATCGACAGTGCTCGTGCCCGTTTGCCGGGCCCCCCTTCTTGTCGCCTTGACAGGCTCGCCGGGTGTCTTGACCCAGTCCTGAGGGTTCTTGTTGAAGTCTTTCAGTTGATCCGTAAATGGCCGCTCCGTGGTCTTGCCTCGTTCCCCAGCCCCATCCGCCAAGTTGTTGTTGTTTTCGGTGAGCGCCTGGTTGAGGTCGCTCAGGTCGCTACTGACGGTCGTTATGAGCCACTTGATACCGAGGGCGGCACCAGTGATGATGATGGCACCACCGACAATAGCGAGCCCTACGGGAGTAGCGACTAGTGGTAGGGCAAGCGGAGCAAGCGGGGCAAGTTGCTGCACCGCCGCGGCCCCTTGCTGTTGCCGACCGTCCGGGTCGACGAACCGCAGCGGTTTGTTGGAGACATACGCGTATCGATTCCACCTTTGAGGGTCGACGCCAGCCTGGTCCATGTCCATCGCCGGGTCCACGCTCGTAAACCGCCCCAACCCATTTCACAGGTACCGCGCCCCGAAGTACTGCAACGCCGTTTCCGCGTCGAGCTCCTTCCCCGTGAGCCGGATCGGATCCCCCGTCATCGGCGCCGGGTCCTCGCCGAAGGCGAAATAGTCGTGCCGCTTTAGTACGACAGCGGGTGTGCTGGAGTCCGTGACGGCGCGCACCGATCCGAGCGCGTCGAGATGGTAGAAACTGAGCGTCAGCGGCCCGCTGAAGAGGGCGGTGACGTTCTTCGTGCCGACCATCGACACGACGCACGTCCCCGTCCCCTCGCACGCGCCGAACCAGCCGGCAAACGTCGTGCCCGGGTCGGGTACGGCCGTGAGCGTCACCGTCGTGCTCTCGACAAACCACCCGGTGCACGTGACGCCCTGCCCGCCGCAATTCACGCCTGCGGGGGTCGAGGTCACGGTTCCGGATCCTGACCCAGCGATCGAAAGGGCGAGGGCCACGGCGGGTGGCGTGCTGGGGCCGCCGAGGCGCACGCCTTCGTCTTCGTGTCTTTCGAGCGCGACCGTGAGTCCGAGATCGGACGTGACCGCCATGTGCAGCGCGGCCACGGCGTCAGCCACCTGGAGCGCTGCCGGTTCGGGCGCCGGCACTGGCGAGCTGCCGCCCCCCAGCGTGAACGACCCCTGCTCGAAGCACTCCGTCCCGAGAATCGGGTCCGTGATCTTGGCGAGACTCACCGTGTCCAACTGCAGCCACGCATGCGTCGGCGACGTGCCGGTGACGGTTGGCGCGATCGTGATCGTCGCGTTCGCCCACGCCTGGGTGGCGTACGTCGTCATCGCATAGAACTGCTTGGGCGTGCTGGGCGCCAACCAGAAGATGCAGCTCGTGAAATCGTTCGCCGGCGACGTGGTGTTCTGCAGCTGAACGGTCACGCGCTGGCGCGTGGGGCTCGTGTTGCCCAACTCGAAAACGGCCGCCAGGCGCTGGTCTTGCGCCATCGTCGTGCCGGTCGACTGCGCGATGAGCGGCGCCGGTGCGCCGGAGATGCGATAGAACTCGAGCGTCGCCGCACCGACTTGGGACGTGAGCTGGCCGGTGAGCGTCCACGAGCCCGGCCGGTGTTCAGAGCCGGAGCGAAGGCGTCAGTCCGCGTTCGGCTTGCGATCACCCGATTGGGTGTGCCAAACGCTCGAACCGACCCTGAGCTCCAACGGCGACCTCGAGGTCCACACCAGTTCTCGTATGGAACTCACCCTCACCAAGTTGCGCGATGGTGTACCGCACGCACTGGAAGATCAGCTCAAGGTGCTCTTCGCTGAGAGACAGGTCGACTCCATTCGTCGAACCGAGGGTAGCTGAGGCATTCTCAAATACCTCATCATGTAGACTTCGAACCGTGTCCCTGTGCGCGCTCAGGTAGTCACCGAGACGATCTCGCATGAACGCCCAACCCACTTCCGTTAGGCATCGTCGTGCAACAGCATAGTCGTCATGAGACAAGTGAATGGTCACTGACATCACCTCTTGATATTAGCCTCCTTCAGCTGCTTCAAGAAATAGTCGAAGCCGCCGTCCGGGCTAAAGATCGAGCTTGCGGCGGGCTTCAGAAGGTTGAGGAAGACAATCAGCTGCGTCTTTTCGTCCCACACTATGAGGCGTCCACCTTTCCTGTCGAAACCTACGTGTTCCTCCTTTGCCCGTTTGAAAATGTCCTTGGTGATCTGTGCAAGTTCTTCCTTGGATTCAGGTTTGAGGCCGGATCGCAGGATGTCCCCTTTGTGTTTGTCAAACGAATGCTCCGCTATTTTGCCGGCAAAGGCGTTGAAGAAACCTCTTCTAAGTTCGATGGCGTCGAATTGGACCATGCCGGAGGACCCGCCGAGCAAGTCGGCAAACGCCCGTAGGCCGAGGGAAGTGATCAGTTTGTCACCGACCGAGGTCTTCGCAACGAGTTCAAGGATTTTTTTGACAAGTTGCCCATCTCTTCCATCAGGATCGATCATCATGGTTGGCCGGTTGGTCACGTAGGCGTACCGGTTCCAGCGTTGCGCGTCCGTCAGGTTCTTGTCGAAAACCATGACCGGATCCACGCTCGTAAACCGCCCCAGCCCATTTCGCAGGTACCGCGCCCCGAAGTACTGCAGGGCCGTTTCCGCGTCGAGTTCCTTCCCGGTGAACCGGATCGGATCGCCGGTCATCGGCGCCGGATCTTCGCCGAAGGCGAAGTAGTCGTGCCGCTTGAGCACGACAGCGGGGATGCTGGAGTCCGTGACCGCGCGCACCGAGCCGAGCGCGTCGAGGTGATAGAAGCTCAGCAGCAACGGCCCGCTGAACAGCGCGGTGACGTTCTTCGTGCCGACCATCGACACGACGCACGTCCCCGTCCCTTCACACGCGCCAAACCAGCCCGCGAACGTCGTGCCGGCGTCGGGCACGGCCGTGAGCGTGACGCTGGCGCCTTCGACGAACCAGCCCGTGCACGTCACGTTCTGCCCGCCGCAGTTGACGCCCGCCGGGCTTGAGGTCACCGTTCCCGAGCCTGAACCGGCGATGGAGAGGGCCAGGGCCACGGCCGGCGGCGTACTGGGGCCGTCGGCGCGAGGCC
>JANOGJ010000705.1:0-4054 GCA_031405995.1 Acidobacteriota bacterium | reverse complement strand
CTGCCGGAGACGTACGATGTGCGCCCTGACCGCCGGGTGCTCCTGTTCACGGCCTTGATTGCGGTGCTCTCTGGCCTGGGCGCGGGCCTGGCGCCCGCCCGGCATGGCGCCCGCGGCGACCTGGCGGGCGTGCTCAAGTCGCAGGGATCCCAGGCGAGCGCACCTCCCAAAGCGGCGCGGCTCCGACGCTGGTTCATCGGCTTTCAGGCGGCTGGATCGATCCTGCTGCTCGTCACCGCCGCGCTGTTTCTGCGCGGCGCGCTGCACATCACGCGCGTGGATCTCGGATTCGATGCCGACAGGCTCACGACGGTCGCGGCGTCCTTTCCGCGCGCGGACCGCGGTGCGGGGGCGGACGCGTACTGGCAGGCCGCGCTTGAGCGCGTGCGGGCGATTCCATCGGTGGAGGGCGCGGCGCTCGCCCTCTATCCGCCATTTGGCGGCGCCGTTTCGATCAGACAGATCGATCGCGGCGGCGCCACGCACAGGATCTTCGAGAACCGCACCGATTCCGGGTATTTCAAAACGGCGGGTTTCCGCCTGCTGCGCGGCCGTGCCTACACCGCCGATGAGGTCAGAGCCAATGCGCCCGTGGCGGTCGTCAGCGAGAGCATCGTCCGTGAGTTTCTCGGCGGGGCGGAGCCGATTGGCGCCTCGCTCTCGGCCGTGTCCGAGACGCTGTCGCAGGTCACGATTGTTGGCGTGGTCGCCGAGGCGGTGACCGCGCAAGTGATCGGCCGCGGCGACGGTGCCATCATCTACAGGCCTCTCCTTGCTGCAGAGATGGAGGCCGCGCGGCTGGTCGTGCGCGCGCCGCATCCACCGGCGATTGTTCGAGATCTCGAACAAGTGCTGCTCGCGG
The DNA here is from genome assembly GCA_031405995.1 of Acidobacteriota bacterium. GTDB lineage: Bacteria > Acidobacteriota > Vicinamibacteria > Vicinamibacterales > SCN-69-37 > JANOGJ01. The sequence goes on along the minus strand of JANOGJ010000705.1, from coordinate 3,192 downwards.
TCAATCCGCGCGTCAGGCCGATCACCAACATCGTCCGTCACGACGTCGATCGATCCATGAACGAGCCGAAGCTGCTCGCGGGCTTGTCGGGCGCGGTCGCGGGCCTTGCGCTCGTGCTGTCGGTGCTTGGGGTTTTCGGCGTGACGACGTTCGTCGTGAGCCAGCGGATGTGGGAGATGCAGGTGCGGCGGGCCATCGGGGCATCGGCGGGCGACATCGTCCGGCTGCTCGTGCGGCAGAGCCTCATGCCGGTGTTCATCGGGCTCGCCGCCGGGCTGGCTGTGGTACTCGCGGCCGTTCGCGTGCTGACACCGGCGCTGTCGGGCATCAGCCCGTACGATCCGCCCGCGATTCTCGGCGCCCTGGCCGTGCTCATCGGAGCCGCCCTCGCCGCCGTCCTGTCGCCTGCCCTCCGAGCCGCGCGCACGAATCCCGCGTCAGTGCTGCGGAGCTCGTAACGGCCAAGGCTGGATTCGAACCCCCTGCTCCGGGCTGGCGAGCGGTATGATTTGCGCACTTTGCGCCTGAAGTCCGGCACTCATCTGGGCCACTTCGAGATCCTCGGCGATATCGGCTCCGGCGCGATGGGTGAGGTCTATCGTGCCCGGGACACCAAGCTTGGGCGCGATGTCGCCCTGAAGGTGCTGCCGGCCTCGGTGGCCTCCGACGCCGATCGCCTCGCCCGGCTGCGTCACGAAGCGCAGATGGTCGCGGCGCTCAATCACCCGAACATCGCGCAGATTCACGGCCTCGAAGACGCCGTCGACGTGCACGCACTCGTTCTGGAGCTCGTCGAGGGCGACACGCTGGCCGATCGGATCGCGCGCGGCCCGCTGCCGCTGGGCGAGGCGCTGGCGATCGCCGCGCAACTGGCCGCCGCGCTCGAAGCCGCCCACGACGCTGGCGTGATCCACCGGGATTTCAAACCCGCGAACGTGAAGGTTCGGGACGACGGCACGGTGAAGGTGCTCGATTTCGGATTGGCGAAACCTGTCGAGCGTCAGGATCGCTCCGGGGCGCAGGGCGCCGTCAGGTCTGGCCCGGGGTCGGATGCGCCAACGATGCGCTCGCCCCTCGCCAGCGAGCATGGCATGGTCGTCGGCACCGCCAACTACATGGCGCCCGAGCAGGCGCAGGGCAAGGAAGTCGACAAACGCGCCGACATCTGGGCCTTCGGCGTTGTCCTGGTCGAGATGCTGACCGGACGCCGCCCGTTCGACGGGGCCACCCTCCCGGACACGATCTCGGCGGTCGTGACACGGACGCCCGATCTCAGTCGCGTGCCAGCGCAGCTTCATCGTCTCGTCGGCCGTTGCCTGGACAAAGATCCCAGAAAGCGGCTGCGGGACATCGGCGATGCGCTGTCGCTCGTCGACGACCTCGCCGCGGCACCACGCGCTCCGGGCGCGCGCAGATGGTTCTGGCCTGCGCTCACCGCGGGGCTCTCTGTCGTCGCAGCGGCCGCCCTCTGGCGGTGGTCGCAGACCCCGGTCGCGCCCGCGTCGCCGGTACGGTTTCAGGTCGATGCGCCGGCCGGCACCGAGTTCAACTACACCTACACGGGCACGGCGATATCCCCGGATGGGCGCTCACTCGTGTTCAGGCTGGCGACCGTGGGCGGCGCGCCGATGTTGTGGGTGCGTCCGCTCGGGTCGTTGACCGCTCGAGTGCTGTCTGGAACCGAGAATGGGGACTTCCCGTTCTGGTCGGCGGACGGCCAGTCGGTCGGCTTTTTCTCGGGCGGGCGACTGAAGCGCGTCGATCTTGCCGGCGGCGCGGCGATCGGCCTTTGTGACGCGCCAGACATCGACACGGCGCTCACATCCGGGTCCTGGAATCGTGATGGCGTGATCCTCTTTGGATCACCGGAGGGACTGCGTCGCGTCGCCTCCTCCACCGCTCTACCGGAGCTCATCGCACCTGTCGCGGTGGCCGATGGCGAGACCGGATACGGATCCCCACAGTTCCTGCCCGATGGCGATCGCTTTCTGTTCTTCGTCCGAAGCAGCGACCCGGTGCGCCAGGGCCTCTACGCGAGCGCGTTGTCCGATCTTCGGACCAAGCGGCTCATCCTCGCGACGGACCGCAAAGCGGTGTACGTCCCCAATGAAGGCGGCGACTCGCCGTATCTTCTCTACGCCCAGGAGCAGACGCTGCTGGCGCGCCGCATCGACGGCCGCTCGCTTCGCTTCGACGGGGATCCCGCGGCGATGGCCGCGGGCATCGCGCTCTTCCCGCCAGGTTTCCACGCGAGCTTCTGGGTCTCAGCCGGCGGCGTCCTGGCGTACCGGACCACGGCGTCGGACAAGCCTCGCCTCACCTGGGTCTCCGCGGACCGCAGCCGGCAGAGCGAACCCGACAGCGACGATTTCTACACGCACGTGCGGCTGTCGCCGGACGCGACCCGGGCGGCGCTCGAAGTCTCCGATGGCACCGGCAACATGGATGTCTGGATTTGGGACTTCGCGCGCCACTCGAAGACGCAACAGACATTCGACACACGGCCGGACCGGACCCCGGTGTGGGCGCCCAACGGTCACGAGATCGCGTTCAGCTCGATCCGCACCGGTGTCTTTCAGATCTATCGCAAGGATCTCAATACGGGCCAGCCGGAAGTGGCCCTCACGACGGGCCCCTCAAACAAGATCGTCATGGACTGGAGCGCCGACGGACGCTATCTCGTCTATGTCGATCGCGATCCCACGACGGCCGAAGATGTCTGGGCGCTGCCGGTTGGCGGCAGCCGTCAGCCCTTTCCGCTCGTGCGTACGGCGGGGATCGAAACCAACCCGTCGATCTCGCCTGACGGCAAATGGCTGGCGTTCGAGACCTCGCGATCCGGCCGCCCGGAGGTGTACGTGCAGCGGTTCGTCGACTCGCAGACGGGCGCCGCCGAGCCAGGCGCGCGCTGGCAGATTTCAACGCAGGGCGGCGGGCGGCCACGCTGGAGCAGCGACGGCCGGCGTCTCTACTTTCTGACGCTGAACGAGGCCGCGATTTTCGTGGCCGACATCCGCGCGACCGCGGCCGGGCTGGAGCACGATCCGCCCCGCGTGTTCGCGGAGATTCCCGTGATGCTCGACACGCGGTCACCCTACGACGTCGCGACGACCGGCGGTCGCCTCCTGCTTCTCGAGCGCACCATCAACCAGGGCACGCCGCTCATCGTCGTCACGAACTGGATCGCGGAGG
>JANOGJ010000810.1:0-5159 GCA_031405995.1 Acidobacteriota bacterium | reverse complement strand
CCCCTGTCCCGGTCCCGGGCTCACGGTGACTCGTGTGGCCTGAGCGGCGAGGCGTCGCAGCGCCGCCAGGCCTCCGCTCAAGTCAAGCTGCGCCTCGTCGACGACGGCGATGAGGTACTCGCCCGGCAGCATCGGCCCGATGCGGAACGCGTAGTCCGGAGACACGGAATCAAAGTGGACGCGATCCGCGATCAGTCGAGGATCCGTCCAGTTCATGAAGTTGGACGGCACAGCGACGGCGGTGAGGGTCGGCGGCGTTCCTGTCGCAGCGCCGGGACCGACGGTGTCGCGGCGGACCGTGCCTCGCACAATGCCGACGCGGCTGGTCAGCATGACGATGATGCCGGATACGTCCTTGTCCTCGACGACGAGCGCCGAGTCCGTCACATCTCGCCCAGCCGCTTCGACCCCCGCGACGAGCCAGCTCGCGCCTTCCGTCACCATCGTGCCGGCCACCGCGTAGCGACCCGGCATGACACCGCTCGCCGTGAACTTGCCTTCCGCATCGGTCCGCACAAAGCGCGGGCTGTCCCCGCCGCCGTCGAGCGAGCGCAGTGTAATCGTCGCGCGCGTCACGCCCGCCTTTGCCGGCATGGGGCCGTCTTGCGTGGCGAGCCGGCCCGCCAGCGTCACGCCCCCCGTCACGGTGATGGCCACGTCGCCCGTGTCTCCCGGCGCGAGGGTCACGGTGGTCTCACCGTACATCGGCGGGCGCGCGCCGCCCTGCATCTTCATCGCCATCTGGAACATCGGATTGGACGCGAGCTCCTCCGGCATGTCCGACATATCCGGCGGTCCCTCGCGCTCGGCGATGACGCGGTATTGCCCGGGCGGCACGGCGAGCAACATGAACCGGCCGTCCGCGGACGTCAGTCCCGTGGCGACCTCGAGCAACGACGGCTCGCCCGCGCGTCGATCGCCGACCGGCACGAGTCTGATGGGGATGGCGCCGACCGCGCCCTTGGGTCCCGTGACGACGCCGCTGATGCGTCCGGTGATGACGGGCCGCAGCGTGAAGTCCACACCGCTGCGCTCCTCGCCCGATCGGAGCGACACAAAGCTGGCATCGACCGGCGACGTCGCCGACGGAAAGAAGACGGTGCGATACGCCTGCGCCGCGCCATCGCCACCCGCGGGCGACTGCACGTTGTCGGACGTCAGCCGCCACTCGCCGACGCGGACCGCGCGCGGATCCATCGGCGAGGCGCCTCGACCGAGCGAGCCGAGTCCGCCCTCCGGCATCTGGCCGGACAACAGGCCCTGCATGAACGCGTCCGCCGCGGCGGCGGGGGCCGTCGACTGCGACTGCGGCACGGCGACAAGGTGATCGCCCGGCCGGAGGCCGGACAGGCGATACACGCCGCGATCGTCGGTGGTCGCCGGCCGGCTCGAATCGTAGGACAGAGTGCCGAAGCGGTTGATCTCGCGGCGATAGGCCGTGACGCTCGCGCCAATCACGGGCTCGCCCGCTTCATCGACGACGACGCCGGTGAGGACCGCCTGCTTCCACAACCGGACGCTCACGCGCGCGGACGTCTGGCCCTCGCGGATCTCGACCGAGGCGAACCCACCCGGCCGCAAGAGCCCGGCACTGCCATTGAGGTAACCCGGCGCCTCGGCGCGAACCGTGTAGAGCGCGACGGGCAGGGTGCGAAACACGAAGCGGCCATTGCTGGAGGCCGCGACGCGCTCCGCACCGCCACGGTCGCTTCGGGCCATCATGAGTTCGAAGATGTTGCCGTCTGACGCGGGTGGCGCGCCACGGCCGCGCGCCGGCACGGGGCGCCCGGTGAGCGTCACCGACGCGTCCTCGACCGGATCGCCGGTTTCCGCGTCGACCACCTGGCCGAGGAGCACCGCCGACGTGAGGACCGTTGACGCCGGTGGCGGTGGAGCCTGCTGCGGGACCACCGCGACGAGACAGAGCCAGAGGGGCAGACCGAACTTCACCAGGCACCTCGCCTTACTTCCGCACGCGCGCCCTACTTCAAGCGATCAATCAAGTTCTGCGCCGCGAGTCTCTGTTGCGGCGTCCTGGCGAGCGCGAGCGCCGCCTGCGCTTCCTTGAGCGCGTCCTCACGCCGGCCGGCGCGCACCAGGACGTTCGCCAATGACAGCCGCAGGTTGGCATCGCCGGCTTCGAGAGTCGTCGCCTTTCGGTAGGCCTCGACCGCCTCGGCCGGGAGGTTCAGTTGCATCAGGACGGCGCCGAGCGTGGAATGGACGAAGCCGGAGTCGGGGTTCAACTCGATCGCACGACCCAGGTGACCCCGCGCCGCAGCGAGTGATTCCGGCGTGGCGCCCGGTCCGAGCGACAGACTGCCCAACCGCCAGTAGACATAGAAGTTGTCGGACTTGAACTCGGCCGCGCGCGCGAACGCCTGCTTCGCCGGCTCGGATTGCCGCTCTCGCTCGTACATCCGGCCTTCAGCGGCGAAGGCCGCCGCCGGAATGGGCGCCGCCTTCTTCAGCTCTTCGATCTCCGCCTTCGCCTCGACCATGCGGTCCGTGGCGACGTGATACTCGGCACGCACGGCGAGCGCCTCGGGCGCGGTCATCGGCCGGGCGCGAAAGTCCTTCTTCACGACCTTCGCATCGGCGGCCATGCTCGCAAAGCGCAGCAGGCCGCGCTCCAGGTTCAGTCGATACGCGGCGTCCAGGGCGACGACGCCGCCGTACAACTGATCGACCGCCGCGAGCGACGTCATGCCGGCGACCGTCAGGCGGACGAACTCGTTCAGCCGCTGCCCGCTCGCGGCGCGGTCGGCCTCGCCGAAGATCATGTGGTGGACGAGCGCCCAGCACTGCGCATCGAAGCGGTGCCGCTCGATCTCCCTCACGTACGCCGGCGAGTCGCGCGTCATCGTCAACAGCTCAGGCAGCGAGTACCGGCCGAGCTGCAGCTCGTCCACGTAGGATCGGATGGCGCGGCCGAATTGCACCTCGCGATCGGTGATGATCGTGTTGCTCAGCACGGCGCTCAGACCGCGGCTGAACCAGAATGGCAGTCCGCCGCTGAACGAGTCGGACAGCACGGTCTGCGTGTAGGCCCAATACGCGCTGCGGTAGGGATTGGTGCCTTCGGGCCCGACGACTTCGAGGTCGGTGCGCATCGCGACGTAGTGGCGATCCGGCGCGGTCGCCGACACGCTGCCGGGTCTTACGCGGTTGCCGGCCTCCCAGTACCGCGGCGCGAGCAGCTTCAAACTGTTCTCGTCCTTGACGGCGATCACGAGGAACGGCCGGTCGAGCCGCCCGCGCGCCCACGGCCATCCCGCCTGAATGCCGGATCGAATCTGCTCGAATTGCCAGGCGATGCTTCGGGCCATGCCCTCGCCGGCGTTGGAGACCACGCGGAAGTTCGGGCTGACGACTTCGACCCAGTTGTCCGCGGCGTGGGGACGGGCGCTGGCCAGCGCGGCAAAGACCGCCAGCGCGACGAAGACGCGCTGAACCTTGGACATGCCGAGAGACTACTGCGTACCACCCGAGCCTTCAAGGCGTGCCATTCTCAGGTCATGGCCGGCGAGTCCCCCCGCGGGCAGCACAGAAGTCGCGCCAGTCACGCTCCAGGTCATCGAGCGTCCGCCCGTAGATCTCTCGAACGCGATCGGCGAACTGGGGCGACGGGACCTGGTAGAGCTGCTTGATCGGCGCGGAACCGAACCGCCCGAGCAGGTACGCCAGGAACGAGGCGCTCGCCTTGTAGGCGGTGTCGCCGCCATCCCACTTCTCGTCGTCAGACAACGCGACGAGCGGCGGAATCGCCGAGGCGTGGGTCGCGGTCCACTGGTAGAGGAACTCAGTCCCGAACGCATGGAACCGGGTCGAGAGCACCGCTGAAGGAAGCCCTTCGTTCATGAACGCTGTCCCGGGACGCCCGAGCGCGTTTTGCTGAATCACATGATTCGCCTCGTGCGAGAGCAACCCGAACAGGTTGCCGTCTAGTGGCGGCACGCATACGGCACGCATCGCCTCGGTATCCGGGTACGCGACGCCGCTGTAGTTGGACTCCAGCCTGGCGTCGGCTCCGGACGAATAGAGCAAGGCGGTGATCCGGCCCGAGTAGTTGAGATTGAGCGCGGCCACCGTCACGGCATACTGATCCTCGAGAACCTCGGCCAGCCGTTCGTGGTGTTCCTCCGCGAACGAACCCGGGCGGACATACAAGGAGAAGTGGGCGCTCTCGTACACGCGCCAATTGCCGTCCACGCGGTCCGGCCCGAGGACGGCATTGCAGCCGGCGCCGAACCCGACGCTGGCCATGAGGACGACGCGGCCGAAGAGACGCTGCCACTTAGCGGCCATGGGACACTCCGACGATGAACCGACTCTGACCCGAGGCCAGGGCATCATGCGAGGCGAACCGGCCGCGGCCGGTGCCGAAGTACGACGCGAAGACTGTGGCGGCCGCTGAGATCCGCACGTCGGCCCGGACGGTCAGGTCCGTCAGCCAGCCACCGCCCCACCCGTTCACCGGCGACACGGCGGCTGACGAATGGCGGGTCGTCGCACGGCCGATCGCGCCCCCGTTGACCCAGGCCGCCTGAAACTGGACGGCCCGCCAGCGGCTCAGGCGCGCGGCCGCGACCACGCCGGCGGTGAGATCGGTTCCGCGCACGCGAACCTCAATCGACGGATCGAAATGCTGGACGAGCGACCTGAACTCCGCCCCACCTTCGACGCCGATGCCCACATCCAGACCGGTCAGGCCCAGGTCCCTGAATGGATAGCGGCGGTACTCGTACCGCCCACTCACGCGCAGCGCGCTGTCCTCAGGGAATCGGGGCAGGGCGAGCAACGGAGTCTGGAACGAGAATCGGCCTGCCTTCTCGAACACACCCTCGAATCGATGCAGCCGAGCCGCCGTGTTTCGATCGTGCTGGACGCCGAGGGCCAGGCCGCGTCCCTCCCAGGAGACCGGCGAGGCATCGACCGGCCTGCCTGTTTGAGAAACGTCGCGGAACCACGCGGACTCGTAGCCCACGCCAACACTCCACGTCACCGCCGGAAGTGCCGCCGGTTGACCGGAGGTCGGGAGGGGCGTCTGTGCGGAAGCGGGCGTTGCGGCGATGATCAGACAACAGAGAAACGTGTTCGGCTTCACGCCGCGGACCTCGTGCAAGAAGCTCGCCGTTCGGCCGAGTCAGACGGACTGG